>JAZQHA010000086.1:0-7317 GCA_045540315.1 Acutalibacteraceae bacterium
GGCATAGGCGGGGGCGGGGCCGTATATTTCCTCAATGGTGACCTGCTGGTGGCTGACTCCGGCGGCAAAGGTGGTGGCGGTAGTGCGCTCCGCCTCGGCGGATTCCTCGTAGGTGTAATCCGTTACAGCAAGGTTAAGGAATTTCCCAGTAGCATCTTCGTAGTCCGTATACACCTTAATGGGGCGAATATCATAGAAGCGAGAAGAATTAGCAGCATAGACATTTATAGCCTTGCGCGGATTCAGTCAAGGTAAAAAGAAAGCGAGCTGACCATCAGCAACTAGTCAGCTCGCGGAAAAGAGTCCAAAATGAATCTTAGAAACCTTGGATAACCTCAGTATAACGTAAAATGCGGTAATGTCAAGCTTTCGACATGAAAAGTCATCGAAAAAAATCAGGAATCAGGAAAGGAAACGCACGCACCCCTGTTGCTGCAGGAGTGCGTACTCGCCATTAGAGGCTCATAATGAAGAGAACAATCTTCAGGATAAGCACTAAAAGCTCGATTCCATTTCTAAGATTCATGAAACAGAACTCCTTTCCACCAGCCATGGTTAGCTGCTGTTCCGTACCCTTGCGGCTACGTTACCATCAGCGGTAAGGACTGGCTTACTTCCCGCTGACGGTGCACGTAGACACCCGCCATGCGGCATGTCGGCGGAAAAGCGTGAGGAGTCTATCATATAGCTGACATCCGTTCAAGTCTGAACGGCCTACAGTTTTGACATCCCGGTAATGTGACTGGAACTGCACGAGTCTAAGCGAGTCCTTTTGGCTGCAAAACGGGGGCAACATGGATGCAAAATCAGCCCGGGAAGTCCGTTTTCTGTTATGAGTTGCGTTTTTATAACCAGCTGAAATCCAGGCACAAAAAAGGAGCGGTCGTTACCATTTTGTCTTGGTTACGACCGCTCCCATAATAGCCTTTTTGTGACTGTGAATTTTAGCAACTTTAAAAGATTGTATATAAACACATTGCGAAAATTGACGCCATTTTCTGAAAATTACCCCGAAATTTGCCATATCTCATAACGGGTTGCAGAAAGTTTCGGAAAAGGCTTGTTTTCAGAGTTTTACAAAACACGTTAACATTACATACCAGCATGCTCATTGAGGTGATTTATGACGTGATTTAGGGATAAACATGTTGCATTCTGGTGAGCTGCCGCCTCGGGTAGACGTACTCGACAGCGGCTACAGGTGGAATGGCGAGGTTTACCCCACCCTCACCCATATCAGTTGGAAACTACTGGCTACCAAATCGGAGGTAATAATTTCTTCGGGCTACCTACCAAGCGCCGGGGTGAATAAACCTCCCCTTTCAGCCGGTTTAGCACCGGCTCTTTCTCGGTGCTACATAAGCTTTTGCTTTCACATGAATTGCGACTCAACAGATTTTTGAAATTCACCTCAACGCATAACGGGTTGCAGGAAGTTTCGGAAAGTGCTTGTTTTCAGAGTTTTACAAAACGCATTAACATTACCCATTCGCATTCACATTGAGTCGATTTTGGAATAAACATGTTGCATTCTGGTGAGCTTGTCGACCGAGATGGACGTACCACAAGAAGACAAGCGCAACAAACTCGCAGGCAAGAATGAGAAAACAAGCTGTATAGAATACTGGGGTGCTGGCGGAAAGTCAATAAGGAATCTCGTCATCCGAATGTGCGCCCCGTAAATTTTACACATGACGTAGTACCAAATTGACAAAGAGGTGTCTTTTGTATAGATTTTTAAAATGAAAAGCTTAAAGAGATTAGCTTATTTTGCTTGCTTGTTTGCCATGCTGCTGTCTACCATCGCATATGTCATATTCTACGAAAGAACCGAAGAAATTATTGTCATAGAAAATGACCATTTTTCCATGACTCAAAATAAAAATTTCAAAGAGGAATATTTTATTTGTTTTAATAATCCAATATCCGTTACTGATATAATGTCGAGCATTAAACAGGCTGTTTCTTTTTGCTCTATTAAGAAAAAAAATAATTCTTATTTTATAGGGTATAAAACAGAGGAAACTGAAAAATTAAACCAGCTTTTTTTAAAAAAATTAAATACAGACAATGAACACTTGTCGCAAATAGAAATAGACGAATTGAATTTGAAAATTGGTAGTATGTATGATATTTTTCTTCGTAAACTCCTATTCGATGCAGGCTGCCACTTGCCTGATTCAGCATTTATAACTACACCCGACATGTTGTGTGGCCTAAATGACGAAGGAAATCTATGTTTGTATGGAGAAGTATACATTTATTTTAATTGGCAAAATATAACAGGTTCATCAGTGTCGGAATCTATACATAATGCCGTTCATAATGAGTAGGTTGTCTTTCGTTCCATTTGTCTCCTCCATACATATCGCCCCCTCCGAGGGACTTGGCATTTAGGCTCTATCCAGATGAATTATTCCGTTGCACTTTCACAATTTAGTTGAGCTCTTCAGGATAAGACATGTTACTTTCTCTCAGCGCAGGTCGAATTTACCATGTTTACCCGTAATAAGATATTGCCGTAAGCAACCATGGCATCTAAACAGGTGTCGTTCACTTCGTGTGCTGTGGCATGTGATCCGGCTCTTGTTCATCCGGTCTGAATTTCCCTTTCGGCTTCCCCTCATTTTACATTGCTGAGTCGCAGTTGCTCTAGGTTATTTTGATTCCACTCTACCAGCCGCTCATTAAAGGCTCATCTCAATTATATCGTATATTCCCGAAATCTCCACACTATTTTTACGAAATTGTTGAGAATCGTATCAGTTATGTAATTTTGACTCTAGTGATGCCATTTTGTGTGTCACTATGTTTGAGATAATTCGCTCTCACACAACCCATTGATTTTACTATGTTGTAAATTTTCAACATAGTGACAAGGCGGGAATGTACGTTATATGTCCCAGCTAATGTAATTCCGAGGTGGAAGATGTCCCCCACCTCGGTTTCATAAGTGCGTCAGTAATTAAACTCTCGATTGTAATTCGAGCAGGCTTTTAAAAAACTCTTCCAAACGTTTTTGTTTTCTTTTTTCCTCTTCTATTTTTTGTTTGCAGTATTCGCATTTATCATTGTAAACGCAAACACATGGAACAAACCATATATGAGCTTTTCTAAAAGTACTGCCATACCGATCAGAATACGGTTTTCCATCCTTCAATAATCCTACATGAGTTGCATTCTTTTTATCGTTGACATAAAACACTATTGCGCACTTGTCTTTTACCTTATCAGCCCAACCTCCATTGTAAACCTTCAAATCAGGCTTTCCGAAACGACTTTCTATGTAATACATCAACTCGTTTGCACCAAGCAAGTTTATGTTGCCATCTGAATCAGAAATAAAACGATTCTTTGCTATGCCTTTAATTTTTATTATTTTATGAGTTGAATGGTTCAGGGCTCGACTAACACGAAGTGCACATGAATCCTTATATTTATCGGGGTCACGCAGATGATTTTCATAAACATTTCCATCACATGTACGATATACATAAGCAGAACTATATTTTTTTCCTAAATAGTTCGAGCTTAACACTTCCATACAGGGACGATTTTCATAAGATGTTTGTAATCCTATATAATCTGAACTCTGTATAGCATTGTTCTTACAGTATGTATACAAGAGATTGTCCTCTTTTTCTTCCAGAATATCTCTGCTCAGCCATCGTCCATCGTTTTGATTATAGTAGCGATAATTGTAATACGATAGAGCAAACTCTTCATCGTAATACTCGGCACCCCATTGAAGCGGCTGAATGATTGACCCATTATGGCTTACTGCTCCATAGGTTGAATAGGTATAAACAGAACCAATGGTGCCATTATTTTTGAATGTCTCGCAAATATTTTTCGTTAAATCCCAACCATAAGTGTACCATGTTCCGTCTTTTTGAATTGCCAGCGGGCGGGTCGCTACGGGCTGGGTGGCATCCCAGGTGATATACCACAAGGCGGGGTGGTGGCTGCGGGTGAGGTCGATGCAGGCAATCTGCAGGTAACCGCGGTAGATGTAACGCTGGTGGAGGGTTACATTGCCATTCACCGTGACGAGCCAGGTGGCGCGGCGGCCTAGGTGGTCGTAGGTGCACTTCACCGTGGTGCTGCCCGACTCATCGATTTTGTAGAAATCCGTGGGGCGGTTCTCGGCGTTGTAGATGGCCGACCAGATGCCGGTATCGGTCTTGATGAGTGTCTGATTACCGTCGGTATCGAACTGCGGGACGAAAGTGGCGACACCATTCTCGCTGATGGCAGTGTACTGGTTGAGTGCGTTAGCATCATACACCGTGACATCATTGTCTTCCGTGGCTTGCTGGCGGTTACCGATGTTGTCGTAGGTATACTCGTATTCCTTGTTATTTACTGTTGCGCCAACCAATTCTGAGCGGGTATTGTGCGCGAAGGTGTCGTTCACAATCTTACCCTGTCGGGCGGTATTGCGTAAGGTGAGGCGTCCGAGGGTATCGTAACTGTAACTGCGCTCGGCGACGCCGTTGTTCCCGCGGCGGTAGACCATGCCGGTGAGCAAATCGCGCTGTGCCTCATAGCTCTGCGTGAGCGTCATGTTGCAGGGCAGGGAGAGCGTCTCTTTCATAAGAAAAATCCTGCACCTGTGGCATAATCATGACCTTTATAACGTTCATGAGCTTCTTCATTTTCACCCCCAGTAGGAATAATGATAATTATCCTTTCTGTTTCACACATGAGCAAATAAATATTAATTTTTGCATGAGTGTTTTCATCATACAAGATTCCCAAGCCGTCCCAAAATGTAGCATCTCCAGGGATGGATATAATATCACGTATATTTCTGTCCACCCATTGTTTATTTAAAATGATGTCATATTTGCTTGGGAATGAATTCATTTTTACATTACACCGTTCAAAGAAAGCCTCCTTCCATTCTTGTGTAAATTTGGTGATAATTCTAGGACGAAAATCACAAGCAGAAGGTTTATGAACATATATAGGAAATTCATCATCTACTGGCACGATTAAATCACGGACAATATTAAAACGTAGTGTATCATACCCCCGATATATATTAAAATCCTTTTGCCATATCAATATTGTACACTGCAAGGTAAAAAAGAACAATTCAAAATATTTCATACCAATACATTGCTAATTACTATGCTTATTATTACTCCTGTGATGAACACATGCTTGGCTAATAAAACGGAGCGAATCCTTATAATGGATTCACTCCGCTTGTTTTAATTATATTGAAAATATATACAGATAAGAATTAATGTCAGAATCAGCATAGCCTATGGTTTTATAAACACCAAAACTAATTTGCTTTAATTCTATTTGCTCGTCCCAACTGATAGTGATATCATAATCATTGCCGCCAGGAAACAGTTTCACCAAATACCTGTCCATTCTGTATTTTCGATTTGCGTCAATCCTATCATGCCAAGTGAACTTAACATCTATTATCTTATCACACGTATTGTATTTCGATTTTTTTCTTATTTTTCCCGTTATTGTGAAATTAGGATTAGGAGAATGCAATAAACCATATCCAGTTGTATATCCATTATCGAGTTCCAGTTGATGGTTTGAGATATTGATATCTGTCGAGTGTTTGCGTATTTCCATTGCCAAAGAACCTCCTATACATTCCCTTATTTTTTGATAATTTTTTAAATAATCGCTAAATTCATCATTTTGCGATGTTACTCTAGTGACATTACCCTCTATCCACCATGAAAATAATTTTAGAGCGATATTATCCTGAGCAACCCATTCGTATATAGAAATCGCATTATCAGCCTTTGGATTTTTTGTTTTACTATTATCTCGTTCCACGGAATAACATCCCAATATATCAACACTATATGTAATTCCCGAAATAGCATATAGATTATTGCCTCCAGCCTCGAGAATCCTATCTCTCCCAGTCCATCGACCATCCACCGGGTTATAGTGGCGGTAGTTGTAGTAGATGAGGCCGAGTTCTGTGTCGTTGAACTCGCTGGACCACTGGATAGCTTGCTCTACATCACCTTCTGCCGTTACCTGGCCGTAGGGGGTGTAGGTATAGGCGGTTCGGATGTAGCCGTGCTGGCCGTAGACTTCGCAGATGTTCTTGGTGAGATCCCAGCCGTAGGTGTACCAGGTGGCATCCTTCTGGATAGCCAGCGGTCGGGTGGCTACAGGCTGGGTGGCATCCCAGGTGATATACCACAAGGCGGGGTGGGCGGCGCGGGTGAGGTCGATGCAGGCAATCTGCAGGTAACCTCGGTAGATGTAACGCTGGTGGAGGGTTACATTGCCATTCACCGTGACGTGCTTCGTGGCTCGGCGGCCCATGTGGTCGTAGGTGCAGTGCACGGTGGTGCCGCTCGTGGAATCGATCCGGTAGAAATCGATGGGGCGGTTCTCGGAGTCGTAGTTCACCGCCCAGATACCGGTGCTGGTCTTCACGCGTGTCTGGTTACCATCCGCATCATACTCCGGGACGAAGTCGGTGATATCATCCACTGAGATCGCGGTATACTGGTTGAGCTCATTGCTCTGGTAGCCGGTCACTTCCTCTGCGTTCTCCTGCGCCGTTTTTCTATTGCCAATGTTGTCGTAATCATAGGCATAGGCGCCGTTGTTCACCGTGGCGGTGGTGAGTTCGCTGCGGTTGTTGTAGCCGAAACTGTCGGTCACTGACTGGACACCGCGTGAGGTGGTGCGGGTGATCGGGCGACCCAGTGCATCGTAGGTGTAGGTGCGCTCGGCCACGGTGGTATTGCTGCGCTTGTAGCACATGCCGGTGAGCAGGTCACGCTGCGGCTCGTAGCTCTGGGTGAGCGTCATGTTGCTGGGTAGCGTGAGCTTCTGCAGCAGGTGGGTGCCGGGCAGATACTCGTAGCTGAACAGCTTCTCAGCACCACCGTGCAGGAAGCCGGCGCTATTGATGCGGCCATCGGCACCGTAACCCGTGGTCACCGTCTGCTGAGTGGCACCGTTTTTGCTGTACACATAGCCCGTGGAGCGGCCCAGGGCATCGCGCGTTTCGGTGATGAGGTGGGTATCGCCATCCACCACCAGTGAATCGGTCTCCTGCTCGCCGTACTGGTTATAGCCGATGGTGCGGGTTCCGGCGGCATCCACTACCTGCGTGAGCTGGCCCAGGTGGTTGTAGGCGAAGCTGCGGCTCGGGGAATAGCTGTCGGCAACTGCTTCCTCTCCTTCCTCTGCGGGGTAGTACCAGGTGGTATTGAGCAGCAGACCGCGGGCATGTTCGTAGCTATGCACCTTCACCCTGCCGCGGGCATTCGTCTCCGTTGCCAGGCGGTTGTGGGCATCGTAGGTCTT
>JAZQHA010000087.1:0-2379 GCA_045540315.1 Acutalibacteraceae bacterium
TACCTGCAAATCGCCTGCTGCGACCTCACCCGCACCGCCCATCCCTGCCTCTGGCTCATTACGTGGGACCCGATGCACACCATCGCCACCCGCCCGCTGGCCATCCAAAAGGACGGCACCTGGTACACATACGGCCTTGACCTCACCAAGAACGTGTGCGAAGTATTCGGCTCCGCCGGCTACATCGCCACCACCTACACCTACTCCCCCTACGGCTCCGTAACAGCCACCGGCACCGTTACCCAGCCCATCCAGTGGAGTAGTGAGTATCTAGACAAAGAAACTAATCTAGCTTATTATAATTATAGATTTTATTCTGCTGAAGCTGGTTGCTGGATTAATCGAGATGCAATACAGGAGAAATTTACGCTCGGCTTGTATGTGTATTTAGATAACAATCCTGTGGTAGATGTTGATATTTTAGGCGAATCTGGTGCTAAAGCTAGAGAAGAAGAAAAAAGACGCACTAGACATAAGAAAAATCAAGAAGGTCGTAAGAAAAATCAGGAGATCGAACGCCAAAAATCAAAAAGAGCAGGACATGCTGCTGAGGCTGCATTAGAAGCATATGAGGCAGCCGAAGCCATAGGCGAGTTAGTGAGAGACTCCAAAGATGGTGCTATCTACGAGGGACTAAAAAAATGCAACGAATATATGTCTAATAATCCAAATGTTTGCAAGGCATGTTGTTACATATATTTAAGTATGCATTCCAAAGTATATGGGCAAGTTAGATATGCTAAATATTCTCTTTATCAAGTAAAAATTACTACAGGGAACACATGTAGTTATATAAGAGAGAATCCAGGATTTTGGAATGAAGAATCGCTCTATAAGGCACCTGGAGAAATGCAAGGTGTTCAGGATCTAGCCAATCCCGATAAAATCATCTATGAACCCGTCATAGAAATGACCTTCTGAAATAACTAAATCGTAACACTAATATACCGGGAGTACAGCTCCCGGTATATTAGTGTTTTGCTCAAATTTCTTAAAATAAGTAGGGATAAACCGATTCTCTTGGATTAGTTATAAAGCGTAAATAGCAGTAGGCAGGTCATGAAGAATAGCTGAAAAAATTACAGGGGAATCGACATAATGAACAGAAACACCACCAAGCGACTGAATGAACAAAAGCACAAGAGAGCCGAAATACTATGCTGTGTAAAGAGTTTATATGATGAAACGTCACGCAGGAAACTTAAACATATAGTAATCGGGAAAAAGATTCTTAAACATGAAAAAATTGCAAATGCGTCGCGTTCGTACGTAATAAATTGCTTTATGACAGGTTATTTTATTGACGAAAAAATAATTACGTGGTAGTTCATGTAAGCATGACTAGATTATCTATTGCACTTACTTGTTTCTTTCTAATGCATAATATAATTCCCGTTGTTGCTGCTACGGAATTCAATCATGAAGAAATTATCAATAAGGTGACAAAATCACTTAATGGCGAGGGCGAACTTATTGGACCCGTTGTTGATTATGGTATTGCTGAGTATGACAAAAATAATGGCACGGTAACACTTCTTGTTTTTCGCGGAGAAAACTATGATAAAGCAGAATTAGCTCACCAAACTATACCTATCGTATATCTAGATGCCAGTAATGAAAAGGTTATTACGAGCTATGCGAAAAGTGGAAAATTGGATAAAATTTCTGTTATTGGCTATATTGATAAACAATATGCTTGTTTTGTTTGTTTTGCTGTTAGATTAAATATCATCTGCGAATAGGTGAAAACCCCGCGCAAACGATACAGTTCTTAAAGACGATTAAATTCACTTACTAGAAGGGGAGATTACTTTCTTGTTGTATTGAATTATAAATAGTATCTTTGGCGCAAATAGAAAAGAGGCTATAGTGTGGGTAGACCTGCTCGTGAATGAAGGGATGCAGGTCGCAATATACACGATGGCGACAGCAATCTTAGTGATTGCAAACACGGTTTGAAGTTGCTTCTCGACATAACGGCTCAAGGGAGTCTATGTGGAAAGTAGAAGTGAGAGATATGTAAGTAGCTTCTAAGCTTATCCAGAAGACCGAAGAAGTTGTTGCCTCCGATTTGGTAGCCGGTGGCTTTCATACTGATGTGGGTGTACATAAAAAGTGGGTGTACGTTGCTGCTTTTATTACCCGCCGCCCCTTGGTAATGTTAACCGAAAAATAATCATGGCTGGAATAGTAGAACGTAATGGCATGTGGCAAGCTACATGGAAAGTCGGGCGCAAGACTTTAGAGGCAACCATCGATATGGAACCACTGCCCCGAAATCCGGAAAAGGATTCGTGCAACACTTCATTAAAACAACCGGCTACATTGCAGGCTTCAGAATATACCAAATACCGCCAAAGGGAGAGAATAAAAATGTAG
>JAZQHA010000088.1:0-4448 GCA_045540315.1 Acutalibacteraceae bacterium
TGAAGAGAAACTCGGACAGTTCCTGTGCCAAGAATGCTTGGATGAGTTCGGTACATCGTGCCATGGCAGTGAGAGCATTTCACCCATTGCCGTGGTCAATTTCAAGCAAAGGTATCTGGCTGCGCTGAACGAGAGAACTCCGTGGTTTATGTTTATGTGTGATAAAGAAGTAATAGAAGTGTAAAAAATTTTGCCGTTCCTAGCCGGCACTTGCGCAGGGTGTCGGATAGGTCGGGCTTTATTCTTCGGGCAAGTCAATCTTGCCTACAAAGCTGTAATAAATATCAATGCGCTGGCGGCGTACTTCGTTCTCGTCATACTCACATTCATAAACAACGATTTTCTCCACCATTTCACGCAAAAGAGTGTGTGTCAGTTCTTCGATAGAAAGGTACTTGCGGACAACGCTCATAAACTTTTCAGCGTTTACCGTGGCTTCCTGTGCCTTGTCCAGTTCGCCCTGCAGGGCGGCGGCTCTGTCTTTCAGTTCCCGCTGCTCGGCTTCGTAGTCTGCGGACATTTGTTTGAATGTTGCCAACAGCTTCACCCACTTTCTGCAAGACTTCAAACTTCAAGGCGGCAAGGTCAGCTTCCCGACTGCGGCAAGCAGTTCATCATTGACCGGGGACACGGTAACAATGGGGCGTATGGTTGCCCGTGTAATGGCTTGCCGGATAAATTCAGACTGGCTCATACCATAAGGGGAAAGCCGGGCGGTAAAGTCGGCGTATTCTTCCTCGGTCAGCCGGGTTTTGATTACCCGGCTGCGGTGGGGCGTGTTGTATCGTTTCGGCATGGTTATAACCTCCTTTCGTTTGCCGCATGACAGCGGCAGGGATAAGCGGCAAAAGCCGCATAAGCAGGGTTTGGGGAAGGCACTCCCCAACAAGATTCCCGCAAGGACAAAATGAGCGAACAGCGAAATTTGGTACTGCGGTAGAATCTTGCTCTCCGTGACTGCAAACTTTCTCTCACTTCCGTCCGCCACTTTTTTGGAAAACTGCAACCACAAAAGTTTGTTTCTCTTTTTCTGCTACTACTAATCCTGTAAAGGGCATTCCTGCCCGCTTTCGCTAAAATGACACCGGACGCAGTGGTTTCTACCCGGTGTTGGAGAAATCCTTTCTCTTTGCCCTCTACTACGGGTAAATGCTCCAAATGCCAAACACCAGGGCAGAAAAATTCCCTCCTCGCTTACTACTACAACCGGCAGGGGGCAAAATGGCCGGGAGCGGAGCCGGACAACAAAAAAAGCAGTAAATCTTTTTCAAGACTTACTGCTTTCGCTGGCCGCGTCGGTGGCGGCTGGTATTCAGTTTTTATGACTTGTCCGGTGGTTCGTCAAGCCGGAACTTGAATTGACAGTCAATTAACCGCTGCTTTACATAGTCCTCCACCTCGGCGTTGACCTGCCCGTTCACTTTTGAGAAATAGCGGATATATCCGGCGTAGTGGAGCAGGACAGCGTTCACGGCTTCTGGGTCGCCCTCACGGGCTTTGAGGATTGTTTCATAGGGGAGAAGTCTACTCATACCGGCTCACCCCCATTTCTTCGCGTAGCCGCTGCAAGGCAAGCTGGATATGCCGCCCCGCTGTGCTGCGTGACCGGCCAATACACGCGCCGATCACGCGCTGCGGCTGGCGCAGAAAGTAATAGCGCAGGATTTCTTCCCGCGTCTGCTCCGGCAAAACAGAGATCGCGTCGGCAAGGGCGGCGTTGCAGAGCAGGACGGTCTGACCGCAGACGGTAAATGGGTATTCCTCGTCCGGCTCCGACGCGGCAAACTGGACAAACTTCTCGTTCATCAGATAGTCAAGGGAAACTTGCCGTTCCCATTGCCGTTTAAGCTTCAAAATCTTGTCCAAGGCGGCACAGCGGATAACAGTCTTGCAAAAGGCGTTGTACCTGCGCTGGATATATTCTTGATAGGCTATCTGGTCGGTCATGGAAATTCCCCTTTCTGAATAATAGTGCGGGGCGGTGGCACTTCTTGCTGTCGCCCCTTGATTGCCTACCAGCAAAGGCGGGCGGGGCTGTCAACGGCTGCGCATATGCGCCGTTCATCTTGACCGTTGACTGGCTCGGCTGGGTTTGCTATTTACCCGACAAACTTGAATTTATTTTAAGCTATCACGTTTTACCTTCTTAAGCCTTACTATCATTACCATAGGAATTTCTTTGTTGGTTTTAAAACATTCTTCATAAAATCCATCAATGACAAATCCAGCTCTAAAACAAAGGTTAAAAATATCTTGTATGGAACGATGATAATAAATCTGCTCTTTCGGTTGCCCTTCAATCGCTATATCATAGTAACTGTGCGGTGTCATATATTTTTCAGTCAACGTGACAAAACAAGGGTGTTGCGTTGCAAAGACAAAAATTCCGCTTTCCTGCAACAGTTCATAAACAGCCATAAGAAGTGGTTCAATATCCGTAATATCCATAATTGCCATATTAGAAACTGCTTTCGTAAAGGCTCGATTTCTTTTTAATTCTAATATACTTTTTCTATCGGTCGCATCCGCCACACAAAATTCAATTTGTTTTGCATATTGTGATTGCCGTCTTTTAGCCAATTCTATCATTTTTTTGCTGTAATCAAAAGCGACAACCGAAGCGCCTCTTTGTGCAAGATACGAAGAATAATTTCCATTGCCACACGCAATATCCAAAATGTAATCCGCAGGATTAGGAGATAGAAGTTCCGTTACTTTGGGACGCACTACCTCTCTGTGAAATTCATTAGATTTGTCACCCATTGCATTATCCCAAAATTGTGCGTTCTCCTCCCAGATTTTTTTACTTTCCTCTGTTCCCATGTTCTCTCCCACTCCCCAAATTTGCTTTTTTGCTTCCATTAAATCTTCCTTACTATATTCCATTGTTACCCTCCATAACTTCTGATTGTTGCCGTCTTGACGATTATGTATCTTTACATTACCTTCTGAAACATATGGCGCACCTTGTCCAGGCGGCTGTTTGGACGGCGGGGCTGGATGACCGGCTGACCGACAGCGGCCTGATATCCTTTCAGCTCTGTAAGGCATACGCTCCGCCCGTTGGTGTAAAAGGCCAGATCAGTACGGTATGCCTGTATACAGCGGGCGGGAATCTCGCCAGTAAAGACAACTTCATCCTTTTTTACCTGGGCCGTTTCGATGGTGGCACAGTATTTCGGTGCATCATGATAAGCCCTGGAAAGGTATTCCTGGGGCGCATAGAGGATGAAGGAGAGATAAGGTTCCAGCAGCTGCGTCCCCGATTCCTTCAATGCCTGTTCCAATACAATCGGGGCCAATGAGCGGAAGTCCGCCGGCGTGCTGACCGGACTGTAATAAAGCCCGTATTCAAAGCAAATCTTACAGTCCGTTACGTTCCAGCCGAACAAGCCCTGCTCCAGCCCGTAACGGATACCATCCCTGACAGCGTTTTGAAAACTCTGGTTCAAGTATCCCAGCGAAACCCGGCTCTCGTATTGTACACCGGAGCCAAGCGAGAGTGGTGTAACAGACAGTCCTATGGATGCCCAAAACGGGTTGGGCGGCACCTCGATATGGATGGTGTGGCTGGCTGCTTTGAGCGGCCGCTCCATATAAATGACGGAGGGTTCCTTTACCACTGTTTCAAGCTTGTATTTTTCCGACAGCAAAGCGGAAACAACCTCCAACTGCACCCGGCCCAAAAAAGAAAGAATGATCTCATGGGTGATGGAATCCACTTCGCAACGCAAAAGCGGGTCAGTATCCGCAAGTTGCGTAAGAGCGTCCAGCAGCCGTTCTCTTTGCGCTGCCGTTTTCGGCGCAATCGTCGTCCGCAGCATGGGGAGGGGGTCCTCGCGCCACCTTTTACGAGGGAGCCGGGTTTGGTCCCCTAATACATCGTTTAACCTCACGCTGTCGCTGGGAAGGATAACAATTTCACCCTGATAAGCGGTGTCTGTCCGAACAATTTCCCCTTTGGATGGAATACGCATCTCTGTGATTTTCAGCTTTTCTCTCCCGGCCAGGGCCACCGTATCCCGCAGGCGCAGCGTTCCGCTGTATAACCGTAGATAGACACGCCGCTGGCCGCAATCGGTGTACTCAACCTTGAAAACGCTGCCGCATAGGGCGGCGCCCCCCTGTTCCCCAATCGGTTGGAACAGCCCTGTCACCGCATCCATCAACGGTTGAATGCCAAGGCCATTTTTGGCGCTGCCATGATAGACTGGGAACAGGGAGGCGTCTTGAACCCGCTGCTGTTCCTCCCGCGCAAGTTTTTCCCGGCTGATTGGTTCTCCTGCGATATACTTTTCCAATAATTCATCGTTATTTTCGATGACCGCATCCCATGCTTCTATGTCGGTATTTTCCTCCAGGACTATTTCCGGGGACAGCGACACCGTCTGCTTGATGATAATATCGGCGGAGAGCTTATCCCGAACAGACTGAACCACGCTCTGCAA
>JAZQHA010000089.1:0-1605 GCA_045540315.1 Acutalibacteraceae bacterium
GCCTTGGCGTTGGCAACGGCGGCGGTGACGATGGCCTCCAGCTCCTCGTCGCCGTACTTCAAGCCGTTGGCGCCGAAGGTGTTGGTAAACACCACGTTGCTGCCTGCGTCATAATAGGCCTTGTGCATCCCCGTGATGACCTCGCCGTGGGACACGTTCCAAGGCTCCGGCGACTCGCCGGGCTGAAGCCCCCGCTGCTGCAAATAGGTGCCGCAGCCGCCATCGAGGCAGACGATATGGTCGTTCAAATACTCCAAAAACTTCATGGTTGTTTCCTCCCCGCGGTGAAATGTAGTCTTACCCTGCATTATACACCACCGCCACAGGAAACGCAAGAGCGCCGCCCTTGACTTGCTGCTGCCGTTTATGGTATTCTTTTTCTATAAAGAAAGCGAAAAGGAGGCGTTTTGATGAAAAAGCTGACCTTTAAGGCGCAAATTTGGCTGGGCGCGGGCATCTTTCTCCTGTGCCTTGTGCTATCCCACCTGCTGCACATGGGCTGGCTTCACAATGTGGGCTGGATTCTCTACGGCCTTCTCTTTATCCTCAACCCCGTCCCGCCCGAAAATGTCCACGGCGACCCCAAAAAGCTAAAACTCTACGCCCGTATCGCCGGCATCATCGCTGTCCTTTGGGGCTTATTGGTACGGTATCGGTTTTGAAAAGAAAAAACGAAATTTACTCTTGACAAACACGAAATCGTGAGATATAATATGTCTTGCGTTTGCGGGCGTAGCTCATCTGGTAGAGCGCGACCTTGCCAAGGTCGAGGTAGCGAGTTCGAGCCTCGTCGCCCGCTCCAAAACAAAACACCACCCAACAGGGTGGTGTTTTTTTGTTTTTCTAGTCATCTTCCCTTTACTATGGTATACTAGCAGTAGGAGGTGAGGAGATGTTCAAAAATCTGCTTTTTCGCCCTATGAATGACGAGGAAATCCGCTCTTGGTATACAACCGATTTTTCTGAGGCTTTTGCAGAAAATGAGCGAAAGCCTTTAGCAGATATTTTTTCTCTTATCAAAGATGGTCGCTACGAGCTTTGGGGTCTTTTTGATGATAACCTCATGCTGGGCTATGCCGCGCTATGGAAACATACGGACATTCCCCTTGTCCTGCTGGACTATTTGGGCGTTACCGCCGCGAAACGCAACAGCGGTCTCGGCGGCGAAATCCTGCGCCGTCTGACAGCATTAAAGATTCCTCTCGTTACCGAATCGGAGTTGCCTGTAGAAGGCGACAGCGCAGAGGAAAACCAACTTCGCCTGCGGCGCATTGCCTTTTATGAACGCAACGGCTTTTCTCCTGCCTATGAAATGGCTACCTGCGGCATGCGGTGGCAGGCGCTAACGGTCAATATCGCCGCGTTCCCTATGACGGATATTATGCGTTGGCACCGCGCCCCCTACGGGCCTGCGCGCACTGATGTGCGTGTTCCCCTCGGGCGTGATGAAATTCCCGAGATGCCCTATTGGATGAAGTAAAAACACCACTCCGAATGGAGTGGGGTTTTTATTTTTATTGGTGAATTATACTATCAAGTGCAACATTAGAAAAAAAGAAGAAGTTCATACAGATCTCTGGTACAATGAAGTTACCACACACCAAA
>JAZQHA010000090.1:0-1518 GCA_045540315.1 Acutalibacteraceae bacterium
ATATTCTTAAGACTGCTCACGTCAGCACTCCCTTTCCTGCGCGGCGATACCCCGCGCTCACAAACGTAGTCTGCCTGCTATTATACTAGATATACCCATATTTTGCAAGTCTAATTTCAAATTCTTGCATATTTTTTACCTGTTTTTGCCTTTTAATGCGCATTTCGGGAATATTTCGCATAATTTTATGGATAATCCGTTATTTTTTCATCATTTCGCCGCGCAAGAAGGAAAAATAGAGGAAAAGTTTTTAAAAAACTCGTAAAATCACTTGACAAGAGGGCGGATTTCCGTTATAATGCGACTTGCGCTATGGACAATTAGCTCAGCTGGTAGAGCATCCGCTTGACGTGCGGAGGGTCAGCGGTTCGAGTCCGTTATTGTCCACCACGAAAGAAACCTCTTTTGTCTACCAAGACAAGAGAGGTTTCTTGTTTTCTTGCACGATTGGTGGCTTTATGGTATAATGAATTCGATAAATAAGAATTTGACGGAGGAGAACAGCATGAAAAAAAGATGCTTATTTCTTACATCTTGCGGATTAACAGATGATATGAAAAAGCAATTTTTTGATATTATAGGAAAAAGTCCGAGAGACACAAAGATTCTATTTATTCCTACTGCTGCGCTCGAAACGGATGGGGCGAGGGAAGGAATCGCAATATGTCTTTATGAACTTTCATTAATGGGAATACCTTATGATAATATAGTAATTTATAATTTGGAGCTAATTCTTTCAAAAGAATATGAGAGAACATATTCATCATTTGTAAAAGAACCTTTTATGCTTGCCAGACTATTAACCGACGCGGAAATGAAAACATTCGATGCGGTATTTGTCGGTGGTGGTGATGCATCGGTGCTTTGCCGTGAAATGGATAGAACAGGTTTTAATAAAACTCTTGAAAAAGCAATTAATGATGGGCTAGTATATGTCGGAATTAGTGCAGGAAGCATGTACGCGGCAGGAAATTTAGAAGATGGACTACATATTATTGATAATCCACTAATTCCACATTGCAATGGAGAAAAAATCACAGCATCAACAAATAGCAAAGATGAAATAAGACTTAGCGATGGGCATGCAGTATATATTACAGAAGATAGTATTGGTTTGATATAGACAAATTCCAATTTGTCGAATCGTTTCCTTGCGCACCGAATCGCTTTTCTTACCTGCATTTACGCACCGTTATACTGCTCTTTCGCATATAAGAAACCCGAGCCTGATGGCTCGGGTTTTTTGTTATTTCATCGTTTCCTTGCGGTTTTGCAGAGCCTTGAGTCCGAACTCCAGCAGCACGCAGGCCAACAACACGCCCACCAGCACCAGCGGGGTGAACAGGTAATACGCCAGCAGGGCGTTGACCGGGTCGCACAGACCCATCACCAGCGAGGGCACCACCAGCGCCGCGGCGGTGATGGCGGTGTAGATCCACTTCTGCTTGGCGGTCAGGGGCTGCTTGCCCAGCACGTGGCGCACCAGCAGCACCACGTAGGCGATAACGCCCACCAGCA
>JAZQHA010000091.1:0-20476 GCA_045540315.1 Acutalibacteraceae bacterium
TATGCTATTGTGATGAATGGGTAGATTGTATATGTTGGCTCAACTCATAGACCTATTGAGCAAAGATTGGGTGAACATATTGCTTGTGTGTTAAAGGAAAAGGGATTAGATCTTGCTCAACAAAATCATCTCTACCAATAGATGAGATAGAAGTAGTATCAATTTAGAATTCTTTTTAAAGGGTTTAAAGGAGAGTTGAATCAAACACAGCTTGAAGCGATGGAATGTGGATTTATTCAATTATATCAACCTAAATTTAATTGGGAAGGTAGAGCAGTTCCTTTTAGGTTTAGTGGAAAAGATGGGAAAGTTTATGGTGGATATGAAAGTGAGGATGAATGATGTAGGTTGGAATGATTGTTGGAATATCTTTGATTAACAAAGAGACTGGAGAGACAATTGCTGAGTGGTAGGTAAGGGAAGATATTGATACTTGGGTGAAGATGGATGGGAAAGAGGTTAAGGTGGAGAAAGAGGATTGAGAAAAGTTTGTAAGGAATGTGGAGAGGGTGAAGGGATGTAGCAAGGATGAATTTATGGGGAAGTATTTGGAGTGGGAAAAGAAGAATTTAGGTTAAATGTTGAAAATTGAGAAAATAAGGGAATGTGTGGAAGAATTGTTGAAAATAGGGAATGTGTGGTGGCGCAGCCTCTAGCCCCATTCCCTCATCCCATTTCGATCCCGCAATCATCCCATATAATTCCACCAATCTTTCACTCAGATTTTCCCTCCCATTCCCTATGCTCTCTCGACCTTTCGATCTAGACCATATAGCCCTATACACCAGCTGCCGCACACTTCACCCTCTCTTGTTACATTCCTGCTACGAAAATGTTACGAAACAATTACAGATATTACGAAAATATTACGAAAATCATCGAAAAATTAACGAAAATGTAACATTTGACACCTCACTTTGTTAAAAATTTAACAAACAGAGACTCTTTTTTACCGAAAAACGGCATTTTTGTTAAAATTTTGCAACAAATGTTACATTTTAGCTTCTTTTTGCTCTTGTTTCGTAACATTTTAGACCATTTTCGTCCTTTTTTCGTAATAAAGTAAACGTTTTCGTTAACAAATTCGTAACAATTGCGGCGCCCCCTTATATTTTACCATAATCTAGGGAGTTAGTCAACACTAACTGAGGTGGCAAAATAACTAAATTTTTGGGAAAAAGGTGAAAATTTTTTGTACAAATTTTTTGAAGAAAAAATTTGACAAAGGGTGGATTTTGTGGTATAATCGGGGCCTACTGCGTGAGCGCGGCCCGGTCAATTGTCAGACAATTTAAAAGACAGGATTGCTCCTGTCTTAATAAAAATAGGATACCTCCCAACTCAAGTGACCTTCAATAGGAAGTTCATCAATAAGTTCATTTCCAATTTCATTTGCGTACTGTTTAGCTTTTACTAAGGCCTCTTCGCAAGAGGAGGCGTAAACATACAAAGGTTTACTATAAGTGAAAACGAGATTGGCTCTCCAACGCTTATTTTCATGCTGATTCTCCCAAGCTTCTGCCGCTTCAAGAGAGTTAAACCTCTTTCCATCCTTAGTTTCATACATCATAAGAGTTTTCATTTTTTTCCTCCTCACCAATTCTGAATCATATTCAGCTTTGCATGACAGCAGTTTGCAGTATACCGTTCAGGATTTTTTGTAAGATTACAAGCTCTTGACCTTCCGCCTACAAATTTCCCACACTTAGAACAATAGAAAGTGTATTTGAAAACTTTGTCAGAGTGTTCTGCATAGCTGTTAACAACAAGAATATACTTGTCATTATCTGTTCCAATTACAGCACAATAGTGACGAAAGACTTCATCATGTCCATGTTTAACATGAGTCAGAGCAAAAGTGACATAATGAGCGCATTCATGTGCCACAACCTTTTCAATTTCCTCATCAGAAGCAACAGAAAGGAAGGTTTTAGAGAACTCAATCTCAGTGGGAAAATATCCTTTTTTAGGAGTCCATTCATAATAGCATCCACCAAGGCGGCGGCTGGTACGAGGATTGATAGTCACTGGACTGTTAAATTCTACACCTGCACGTCCGCAGTATTCAATGCAAAGGTTGGTAAGTCTTTCAATTGTCCACATTTTCTTCCCCTTTCTTTAACCGCTCAAGGATATCTTTATTTTCAATCATTAACTGAATTAAAATTTCTAAAGCTTCTGTATAAGTCATTTTTCTTTCTTCCTTTCTCTTGATGATTTAATTATAGCAAAGAGTGGTTATAATGTCAATAGGTAAATAAAAATTTTTTATCTTGGTCCGGACTAAAGGGGCTGGCCCCTTAATACGTATCCAGCCCCATCTCATCAGCTTCATCATCATCAACCCAACCGTAGCACTTCAAATTTTCGAGAGGAAAATTCTGCCTAGCCACCATCCATGCCTGTTTGAGGGCTTCATCTTCGGGAACGTAGATAGCTACGAAAAACTCCTCACCGCACAGGTCACTATCTTCACCTACAACTTCGAAATGATAATTACGCCACATAATGTTTTCCTCCTTTTGTTTTGTTAAGTTTATTATAGCAGATAATAGGTTACTTGTCAATAGCTATCTTTCAAAAGTTCTGTCTCCTGTCCACCTTATCATGTCTCTTGCTAAATCCTGCATAAGACACATATAACAAAACTCTACATCATTATCATCATAATCATCTTTAAGGGCTTCTGAGAGTGTATCAAAAATACTCATCTTAACTTTCCGTGCAGCCTGTTCAATTTTGTAGTGACGAGTTTCTTTAATAGGTTTCATTATTTTCTTACCTCCTTGATGATTTAATTATAGCAAAGAATTTAAAATTTGTCAACAGGAAGATTGAAAAATATAGGAAAAATAATTGGAAATTTAAAGTGGAGTGTTAAGAAAATTGGATTTGTGGAGAATTGTTCATTTTTTAATAAAGATGCGGCAATCAGCCCGGGCAATCCATTGGGGCTAGAGAATACTAGCCCCATACCAGCCGCCGCTACCCTTTCTTCTGTCGATGCTTAGTCAGCACCACACTGTAACTCTCACCCTTCAGAGTAAAAGTAATTTCTCTTTCAGGCTTCACCACCACAATGTCCTTAATCATGGATAAATCTTCATCATTGAGAACCACTCTAGTAAGATTCTGAGCCAGAGTCAAGATAATTTCAACTTTGATTTCATCCATCTTCCTAGCCTTGGTAGCCTTCTTCCTAGGAGCATCGCTCTTTTCATATCTCTTGACGCTCTTGGCCTTTTCAGTCAGTTCATCTACCTCTTCATTTTCAGCTTCACCATGGTCAAACATCCACAGTTCTACAGCTTCATCATGGGAGATACCAAGCTTCTGCATCAGTTCAGAAATTTCCTTCTCTCTCATTTTTGTACCTCTTGAAAATTCATTGAAAATTTAAGCGCCTTGCTTCCTTTCTTTAAGTAAATTATAACAAAAGGTAGAGAACTTCGCAAGTAGAAATTTGAGTTGGAATATCAGCTTCTTTTGTGCAAATTGCTAGGTTTTTGGCCCGGGCAAAGTTAGGGGAGGATAACTCCTCCCCTAGGGAGTAAGGGTCATGCGACCCTGTAATACGTCTTCTTGCCCTCCTGCTCACGGATAACCAGACCAGCGTCCTTCATCTGAGAAAGGAGTGCGGAAGCCCGCTGGCAAGACAGACCCACACCAGAGCCAATCTCCGTGGCGGTGTAGCGCTCACCATCCTCGGCAAGCATATTGTAGATAGCCTGCTTGATGGGAACATTCTCCTCCTGCCGCTTGGTAGGCTTGCGGGAGCCAGACGAGTGACGCTTCTCAAGCTGAGTCCGCAGTGCAATCAGCTTGTCTGCATACTCGGCAGGAGCATCCGCAGGAATGTTCTCCAGAGCGAAATTGATAGCATCAACATAAGTGAACTTCGTCATAGTATCTTCCTTTCTGGTTTTAACGACTGTCCTTGTCTCTCATCTCTTGTTAAGTTTATTGTAACAGATAGGGGATTATTTGTCAAGAGGTTTTTCAAACTTTTTTTATTTTTTATTTTGAACCCCGCTCGTCAGCGATTTGGGCAAGGACCGTAGTGCTCGCTCTCCGTCCCCCTTGACAATTATTATTATAGCAAAAATCCTTCAAAACGTCAAGTCTGAAAATTAAACGAATTATCTGATAATTTGCCCGGGCAGTTAGTCCCCACTAACTACCTACAACAAAAAAGGGTAGCCGAAGCTACCCCAGAAAAAAGAAAGGAAGAAAACAAAACACGTACAGAGGCCCCTGCGGGGATCGAACCCGCGACATATTGGTTAACAGCCAATTGTTCTACCATTGAACTAAAGAGCCTTACGTTGGTTTTACCCGTGACAAGCAGTCAAAACCAACAAACGGGCGCGAGTTTTACAGTCTTGTCTTTGACTTTATCCTAGAGGGGGAATCACTCCCCCTCAATCTCAGCAACCTCATCCTCAGTAGGCAGACGGAAGAAAACCTTCTTGCCGTCCTTCACCTTGATAGCCCTGCCGTCGTTAATCAGCACCTTCATCAGTGCGCTGACCTTCTGAGTGGAACGGATGTTCTCATCATTGACAGCGGCGATAACATCAGTAGCAGTCATGCCCTCATCGCCCAGAACAGCGGCGACCTTCTCAGCCTGCTCCATGCGCTCCTTCTGAGCCTTGGTAGGCTTATCACTCTTGTAGGACTTCCGATTATCCAGAAGCTCAATCTCGTGCTGAAGACCCTCAACCAGCTCTGCGGCATTCTCAACCTCAGCGTTCTCAACGATGGCAACCAGTGCATTAAACAGTTCTCTCTTGGTCATAGTGTGTACCTCTTTCTTTGAATTGTGTTTTTGTGTTTTCCTCTTGACAATTATTATTATATTAAATTTCTTTTTATTTGTCAAGAATTTTTTTATTCAGTTTTTAATTTTTTTTTCGGTGAACTAAAAGGGGTTTTTACTATCGCTACTGACACCGATTTTTCGCTACTTGTCCCCCTATGAGCGTGATTTTATTACTCGTCTTGCACGTTACGAGGGGTTTTAATGGCTTTTCCTTGCCATTGTGAGAAAAAAGTGAGTTTGTGATTTTTTTAGGCTATACCCGAGCCATGCAGAGAAACTCACAGTAAACTCTCCAGTAATGGGGTTTTAATGGCTTTTCCTTGCCTCTCACATTATTTATTATACCAAATCTTTTTTTATTTGTCAACAACTTTTTTTCTTTTTTGGAAATTTTTTGAAGGTCAAAACAGGAGTTCATCACTGCCTTTATTTCATTTCTTTTCCTTTGTTGATTATATTATATCAAAAATTTTCAAAACCTGCAAGTCAAAAAATGGGATAAAATTTTTTCATTTTTTGTGCAAAATTTCCATTGACAAAAATGCTGGCGGTGTGTTATAATGGAATTTTCGCCGCGCCCCTCTGGAGCGCGGCCCGGCATTATACCAGCTACCGCACATTTTGTCAACCCTTAAATTTGCACAAAAAAAGAGGCTCCAGAGGGAGCCTCATTATTACTTTTTACGGTGCTTAATCAGCTTTACCGTGTATTCATTTTCACCAAAGATGAAACTGAATTCAGCCTCATTTTTGGTAGAAGTGACGGTTGCGCCTGCGCCTTCGCAGAAAACCCGCATTCCTGTCAGAAAACGCTTCTTTTCCTCGTCCACTTTTCTTTCTTTTGTGGATTTCTTACGCTTGTTATCACTCTTCTCATATCTGCGGACGGTTTTTGCCTTTTCGGTCATTTCATCCGCTTCATCATTCCCCTCGTAGTCATTATCGAATAACCACGTTTCAACGGCTTCATCGTGGGAAATATCAAGCTGGTTCATCAGCTTTTTAATCTCTGCATCGGGGATACGAATTTTCCGCCCATCTTTTTCGTAGGTCATAATTCACCACCTTTTGTGGGGGTGGGGGATTAGTCCCCCACCACAGCGAAGTAGGCGTCGTGCTTGTACAGTTCCCTGTACACACGCCCCTCCTTAACAAGAGCGGTCAGAGCCGCAGAGACCTTCTGGCGAGTGTAGTTCCTCACCTCGTTCTCAGCGTTCTCAATCAACTCAGTTGCGGTCACCTGCTCACCGATAGCCGCAAGAGCCTCATAGACCGCCTCTCTCTTTGCGGCGGCACCCTCAGAACGCTTAACACTAGCCCTTGCATTGTGAGCATCAAGAGCCGCAATTTCCTTATTAAGGAAAGCGACCATCTCAGCGTTGTCAGCAACCTTTGCGGCGATAGCATACAGCATTTCTCTCTTCGTCATGGCATTTTCTCCTTTTCTTTTGTTGGGGGATGTAACTTCCTTACATCCTTATTCTATCAAATGGGGCGGTTAAAGTCAAGAACTTTTTTAAATTTTTTTCGTTTCGACTTCTTTGCTTTTCCCTCCCCCTTACATTTAAAATTATATCAAAAATTTTTTTAAATAGCAAGTCTGAAAATTGGGGGCATTTTGTTGCAATTGTCTGAAAATTTGCCCGGGCCGAGATACGACTTTACGCACATCTAGGTACGTAAAGCCGCTTCTCCATCTTCTTATGCTGTCTGACGCAGTGAGCAAAAATTTTCGTCTCAATCAGTACATCCTCCAAACCAGTATGGGACTCAATAAAATGGGGGTCGCCAGTGATGTAACGGTAAATAATTTCTGCGGTCAAACGAACCTGCGGAACCTTGTGCCGAGTCATAAAACCCATCCTTTCGCAATACTGTTTATAGGACGGCTGTCTCCCAATTGTCTGCCGAGACATTTTCAGCGTATCCCACATTTCAACTTTTCGGGGGAAGAAATAGCGGTACTTTGACTTTGAAACATAGCGGATGGTATTATTTAAAGCACGAACGTCAAACCCTGCATTGTGAGCAAAAATATTTTTTACTCCAAATTCCTTTACATCCTCAAACAGTGCCTTTCTTGCCGTCCAAAGGGAAACAAGCTTTCTTTCCCCCTTCTTAATCTGTTCCCAATACATAGGGATTTTATCGGCATAATATGCGGACTTCATGACATCCTTCATACCGACAAAAGTTTCATAAATGACAAAAGAGCGAGTCTTATAAATGTTACCACGCTTGTCAGTCACCGCCCACCCAATGTCATAAACAAGAGACTGAGTAAGGTCAAGGGATTCATCCTGTAAAACAATGCCGTTACAAGTTTCAGTATCCAGACCAATCACATAACGAATTCTTTTATCCAAGTTGTTTTCCTCTCTTTCATTTGATAAGACAATTATAGCAAAGGGTGGAACAAAAGTCAAGTCTGAAAAATGCGGCGGGCGCAGCTTATTGTCTGACAATTCCCTAGATGTCCGGGCCGATTCAACCAGCCGCCGCATAAATCAGCGCCTTAAGCAACAAGGCGCTGAAGAGCGGGAATAATATTTTCGTTGGCGTCAATCACATCCCCCAGAGTCCAACCCTGTCTGACTTTTGCGTTATCATCTACCAGAATCTGAAAACCGCCGTGCTTTCTAGTGCAGTTGGCTTTTGTTGTGCCATACTTCACCAGATGAATTTCATCATAGGGGAAATTGTAGCGGTCAAGCCATTCCAGTTTTGCGGCTCTGACCTTTTTATCATATGCTTTGGTAGCATCTTTGGCAAGCCAAGTGGTCACCACAATTCTCCAACCGTCATTCTTCAGCAGGTTCAGCAGTTCGTTCAGCAGTACCATATCATAAAACGGAGCGGCAATCTCATAGGGAAGTGCATCCTCAGCTCTCAGCATGGGGAGCCAGCCTTCCACTCCATAAAGGTCAGCAATTGTACCATCCATATCAAAAACCAGAGTTTTATTCATTTTCGTTCTCCCTTCCTTTTCTCTATGACTATTGTATCAAATTTTTGGGGGAGTGTCAAGGGCTTTTACGCCCTTAACAAACTCTTTTCATTTGTGAACGTTGCCTTTTCAAACTTAATCTGATAGGCGATACCGTTTACTGTTACGTCACCTGCTTTCGTATAAGGGATGTTATCCTTTTTCCATTCCTGTCCAAAGGCTTCAGTCACCATTTTCTCAAAAACCTCGCCTCTGTTATACTTGCAAGCGGCATATACTTCATTGAAGTGGATTTCCGAGCAAAGGAGTGTTGCGCCCATAGACAGCAGGAGCGTTTTCTGTTCCTTGTCAGGCTTAAACCTAAGTGCCATACCCTGACCACGGCTAGCCTTGTCAAGCTTCATGATATAGGGCAGGACAGACGCGTCAGCGTTGACCATATAAACATTGTGGCGGAACACAAAGCCGAAGATATAGTTGTGGGTATAGGCGTAGCGGTCGTATGCGTTAATCATGCTGTACATCAAAGCGGTATTGGTCATGGTCTGTACTCCTTTCGGTGTAGGTCTCTCGTTCCTATCTGTATACAGTATACACCATGCCGGACCGCCAGTCAAGCGGAAGTTGCAAAAATTTTGCACAAAATCGGGATAAAAATTTTTTGCATCTTTGTGCAAATTTCCTATTGACAAAAGGGCTGAGGGTGTGGTATAATGAAATTTCGGCGCGTCTGGGCTGCGGACGCGCCGGCGATAAAAAAGAGGGCTTAAACCCTCTTTGTCTCATACCACGTTACAATATAATCCAAAATTTCTTCAACAGAAAGGTATGAAACGTCATCTCTATCCCAAGGGCATCCCATGGATTCTACATAGCCGTAATCATGTCCATAAGAACCGCTATGACAAACCACATCGCCGCCATTCCAAGGAAAACGAATCTGAAGTCCATCCCAAATTACATTAAGGGTATGGGGAACGTTATTCTCTGTCAGAAGGTTAGCAAGGGTCAGAATAGGGTTTGCATAAGAGGGATTAATCATCATTATAATTACCTCCTTTTCTTTTGGTAAGCTTATTATAGCAAAGATTGAAGTTTATGTCAACCTTTTTAGTTCTGTCTCTGCTCCCCTTATACAAGAGGAGCCAGCACATCTTCAACCCATGCCATGTCGATAGCTCTGCAAAGGATGTATACCTTGCTATAGTCCATCTCAATATATTCCCTATCGACCCAGCAGGGGATGCCATAAATAATCTTATCCAGTGCTCTATCTAGTTCAATGCTGTTTGCGATGTACAGAACCTTGCTCTTCATGGTGTTATCTCCTTTCTATGGGAGCCTTTCTCCCTCTCTCTGATTATATATTACCACACCCGGACAAAGAAATCAAGTACAAATTACAGGAATTTTAGAGTATATTTTTTGTGCAAATTTTCCCTTGACAAAATAGTGGCGGCTGTGGTATACTGAAAATTCGGGCCGTGGGGACAGCGCACGGCCCGACCAGGATTTAGGCAACATAAAAGGCGGTTGTTACACCGCCTTAAACCTAATTGCCCTGCGGTCAAGGTTTGCAGGGTTCTTTTCCCTAACCTTGGCGTAGAACTTATCCAGAGCTTCCTGCTCTTCTGGGCTGATTCCCGCATTCTCCAGAGCGGCGACCGCCCTGCGTCCTCTCATCACCCAGCGCTGTGCCTTTTCAAGGGTGTTGACTGTGGCGACCTTCTGATGACCGTTGAAGATGTGATAAACAAGATTTCTCATTGTGTTTTCTCCTCTCTTGTTTTATTCTCTCTTGATGATTTTATTATAATAGATACTAGATTATTTGTCAATCCTTTTTTATAAATATCCTAAAAACTCTCCAAGGATAAGAACAGGAATAGCAGTTGCAATTACGAAGAGGCCGCAGTAAGAAGGCTTTCCTTCATCGTAAAATTTTATATCCCACCAAACTCCAATAGGAGAGACCGCAAAAAAGTCAAAGATGACGATGAAATAGAAGATAGCGGTTAAAATGTTTCTCATATTATCTCCTTTTCTTTTGATGATTTTATTATATAAAATGTTTTTTATTTTGTCAAGTGTTTTTAATTATTTTTATTTTATGACAATCCCAAATTTTTTCAAAATATTTATCATAGAAGTTTCTCTTAAAAACCATTAACTTTTTACGAGAAATGGGATAAGGGATAGAGAAATTTTCTTTAATATCTATCTTCCAAGTTTCCTCATTAAGAGCGATAATGGTAAGTGTTATTTTATTTATCTCCTTTCCTTTTGGTAATTATAATATATCATACCCGGGTTAAAATTGCAATAGGTAATAATGCACAAATATTAGGAAATTTTTGGTGTAATGTTTGTGTAGATTGTTTATTGACAAAAAGTGCGGGGCATGGTATAATTAAAAACTCGGCCCGGGTGGGATGCGCGCGGGCCGGCCAAATAAAAAGAGGAATAGAGAGGTGCGCAACTCTCTATTCCTCTGGAAGTCTTAAAGTATTTATGTCTTTGCGCCATGTGCTCTTCCAAGCGGCGCTTATCTACAAAGTCGGAACATAGTGGGCCACCTCCAAACCCATTAACTAATATCCGTCCACCTATCAGGGTTACGCCACCCAAACTTATGGGGGCAGGTGGACGGTTTGACTTGCCGTCACCTCTATTCTACGGTGGGTCTCTCATGTTTTATGCCTCCTTAATTAGCAATCAAAGTCATAGCATCCCATATAAGGATTGTAGCCCATCTCATCGACATCATCCTCATAGTCTTCGTAATCATCCTCATCTTCTTCGAAGACCTCAAACTGACACTCGTAGCAGATACCAGAGATGAGAACCTCTCTATCTTCTGCATCCAGATAAGGGAAGGCGTTCTGAACCAGCTCCCCAGCCTGCCATGCCGCATAATCATCGGCATTGACTTCGATGAGGGTAATGGTTCCACAGAAAGGGCAAGTAGCTTCGATAGTCATATTCATCATGGTATTTTTCCTCTCGATTTGACTAAAATAGGTTTATGTCCTGCTGAGCGACCCCCTTTCCAAGGACTGCGGCATCCATTCCGCGGGTTGCCAATTTAATGGCTTGGTTCACATTTATATACCGCATCGCTCGGCTCCATGCGGTGGTGGGACTTTATCGTCAAGGATTCTTACACGCCCAACTTGCGGACTAGCTTCTACTTTCTGCCTTGCTTCCCTCACCTTGATTTTATTATAACAGGGGTTGAGGGTTTTGTCAACCCCTGTTATGAACTTTTTTTGGAAGCTCCCTAACCGTGAATAGGAGTTCGTCGCTACCCTCGACCAGGACCTTTCTTCCTTCCTTCTGATTATATCTTAGCACAGGTGGAGTTTTTTGTCAACCCCTTTTTTAATTTTTTTCTAGGGTGGGCTGTCCCGAGTAGCTAACCTGCTTCTGGTTCCTACCACCCGTCTAGGAGAGGCTTAAGTGCTTTCCCTCGGGACAATTATATAATAACAAAAGGGTAGTATAATTTCAATAGGCAGAATAGACAAAATGGGATAAAATATTTTGTGCAACTTTTTGTTGTTTTTAATCTTGACAAACTGGAAGCGGGTGTGGTATAATTTTGCGGCGGCCCCTGGTCGGCCGCGGTGACCGGACTAGAAAAGGCGGCTGATTAATCAGCCGCCGCACTTTTTTCAATAATTAAAACTGTATCTGTAATGCCGTAGTAAATGATGTATCTCCGTCCGTCCTCACTTTCAAAGAGGATGTAATTTTCACTTCCCTCATGAGAAGTTTCAATGTCCACCTTTCCTTCGTAATGGAAAATTTCTCGCCCGTCTTCTGCGGTAATGGTGATTTCTCGATAAATACCGCCATTGAAGTTGGACTGATTATCCTTCAGTGCTCGGCGCCCTCTCTCTGTATTGGTGTTATACCATGCAAGAGTGAAGAGAATAATCACGCAGATGGCAAGGGTGCTAATCAAGGTGACAACTCCTGTCTTTGCATTTTCCCAAAAGAAAGCTAACAAAGTAAAAATTCCGCCCGTCGCAAAGATAAGAGCAAGAACCAACCAGTTTCCAAATGTAAGCATCATAATCTTTTCTCCTTTTGTTTTTTTGATATGTTTATTATATCATTTTTTTATAAGAATGTCAAGGGAGATTATAAAACCCCCCAATCCCATCCGTCTCCATCTTCTGCCCAAAAATCTTCAAAACTTATCACAGGAACATCATCTCCCCACTCGTCCTGCATTTCAGATACATAGGAGTCATAACAAAACTGCATTTCTTCTCTCGTCATTTCGTTCCCTCCTTTATACCCCTATTCTACCACACCTCGATAGGGGTTGTCAACCCCTATCATCCTCCTCCATCAGCTCCTCGATGCTGACATCCGGCGCGTATACTGCCAGCATTTCCTCAAGCGTCATGGTGAAATCGTTCATACTCATTTAGCACCTCCTTGGTGGCTTCTCCCTTGCTCTGATTATATATTACCATACCCCCGTCCGGATTGCAAGTGGTAATTTTGCACAAAAATCGGGAATTTTTCGTCCCGATCTTTGTGTAATTTTTTCATTGACAAAAATCCAGACCTGTGTTATAATGGAAAACTCGGCGCGAGGTGGCCCACCGCGCGCCGGCCACAAAAAAGGGGCTATATAGCCCCTCAGCAGTAGACCAAATTCATCTTGCGCCAGCCCAGGATGGAAATCTGGCTGTGCGTCCTGCCAACCTCCAGCGCCTCACGCTTGGTGTTGACTCTGTGGCTCCGGTCGATGTAGTACACGCCCTCTGCATACCAGATGCCGCAGTTCCCGCCGTATGCCTTCACAGCATTGATGGCTTCTCTCGGGTCGGTGGTTTCGATACCCTCGGTAGCGACCTGCCAGCCGGTTCTGTATGTGATGATCTTGCCCTTCTTAAGAGTGAGGCCGTCGTTGTTGGCGAGTTTCTTGATTGTTCTGATATTAATCATTTTTTATCTCCTTTCTTTGTTCCCTCTTGTTGATTATATATTAACATGAACCGGATTATTTGTCAACTACTTTTTTCTTTTTTCGGAAGAGATTTTTTAAATCTCTTCCGATTCAAGGATTTCAAATCCATTAACTACCATGTTTTTCAGTCCCTGTTCAGTAGTGATTTCGTTGACTTTTTCTTCCTCTCCCGTGTAAATGTTGAATACTTTTATTACTCTGTAAAGTTTTTCAGTTTTCTTAATGTTAAACATTTCTTATCTCCTTTCCTTTTGTTGATTCTATCTTATCATAAACCGGACTAAAAGTCAACCCCTTTTTTAAACTTTTTTCTATCATACGCTTTCTTATTTTTGTGGGTGCGGGTGCCTGTATTGAATGGCACCCATACTCTTTTTTCTTTTTCTCTTGCTTTTCTCTGTTTTTTATTTTCATTCTTGTTATACATTGTAGTATCCTCTTTTTGCGTGCTCAATTGCAATTTCTACGATTTCTTTCGGAGCCTTTCCATCTTCCCAATATCTTCTAATCTGTGCAGGTCTTGCAATCAGTCTCGTTACGAGCTTGCCTGTTCTATAGTTGAAGATGGTCACGATTCCAGTGGTGCTGACCATATGCACTTCAGGTCCGTTCCTGTGACCCTTGTCGATCACCACGGTCTTGACGACCTTACCATAACCGATAGCGCGGATCTGCTCTTCTCTTGCCTTCCGATCTTCCGTGTAGTGCTTGCTAGTTGTCATTTTTTTGTATCTCCTTTCCTTTGATGATTAAAGTATATCATGCCGGACAAAGAAATACAATAGGCAAAATGCACAAAATGGGAAAATTTTTATTGTGCAAATTTTTCTCATTTTCTCTCTTGACAAACTATGACTAACTGTGCTATAATTTTGCGGCCCACAGCAGTTAGTCACGGCTAACACAGTCGCCGCACTTTGTTTGTTAATTAACTAACAATCTTGTTACCGTGGAGTTAGTTGTGGCTAATTTTGATGTAAAATTTAAAGGGTTTTTCAACCCTTTAAAATCTGCTTAAGGACTACAATCGTAATGTTCCAGTCAAGAGCTGTCAGATACAAATTGTTGTCAATTTCTGCATCCTTGCGGATTTCTTCTTTTTCCTCTTCACTAAGGAGGTCAGCGGTCTGGTCCAGATCTGCCATATACTCCTTGTAGAATTCGTGTGCGTTCTCAGCGGTGATCAGTCTTTTCATTTTTTTCTCCTCTCTCTTGTTTGTGTTTTGTTGTTTTCCCTTTCCTTGATTATATATTAGCATAGCCGGACAATAATGTCAACACCTTTTTAAAAAAAATTTTGCACAATTTGGGATAAAAATTTTTGTGCAACTTTTTCTCAAATTAGTCTTGACAAACTTTGGCACCTTGTGATATAATGGTTTAGGGTTAGTCATGACTAACTTCGGTTAGTTACGACTAACTGAATAGAACGAAGATTGTTTGTTAATTAACAAACAATCTTCGTGCAGTGGAAGGTTAGTTACAACTAACTGTGCTGTGAAAATAAAGGAAGCTTTACGCTTCCTTTTTCAGTTCCTTTAATTCCTTTTCTAACTGTTCTACTCTTCTCTTATCTGTCTCACTCCATCTATCAATCATGTAAACCATGAAAATCTGATTTTCAATCTTTTTAATTCTTTCTTCTCTCTCTTCTCTCTTCATTTTATTTTCCTCTCTTTCTTTTTTGTTGTTGTCCTTTTCCTTATCTCTGATTATAAGATATCACACTTCCGGTCATTTTTCAAGAACGGATTTACGTATTTTGACTATTTTCTAAAAAGTCGTACAATTCAAACAATTTAATTGTTTGTTAATTAACAAACAAAGTTGCTACCATGTTAGTCATGACTAACTACACCTCAAAAGAGAAGAGGCTTTTCAGCCTCTTTCGTAAATACGATTGATGTCTTCAGTAGGAAGAACGAAAACCTTGTATCCATCGAACAGCTTTTCGTATTCCTGTGCGGCCTTGATCGCATCTGCGAAGTTATCAAAAGTCTCTCTGTAAACAAATTCAGTTGTCATTTCTACCAGTCCGAACATTTTTTATCTCCTTTCTTTTAAGTGGTGTTCCCTCATCTCTTAATTAAGATTATAAAGGATAAACCGGATAATTGCAAGGGGTTTTTAAAAAGTCAGAAAAGAAAGATTATTGTTTATTTTTCTTTAAATTGTCAGATAATTTAGAAAAACCATTTTTCTATCGTTAATAATTTAACAAGATTGTTTGTTAATTAACAAACACACTTCGTTGCTTGGTTTGTGGGAACTAACAGTCAGCACCAAAAACTGAAAATCCCCTTGACAAAAAATTAACGTTAAAAATTTAACAATCTTACAGGCTTGCTACAGTTAGACACGACTAACGCGGCAGCTGTTAAAAAGATGGCATGGACTAGAATCATCCATGCCATGACCGGCCGCCGCACATCTTCTTAACAATTACTTAATAACTTTTACATTTTTAATCTCATCGTCAAAAATGTTACTTGTGTGATGATTGAACATCTTCATGCTTACATCACATCCTTCTGTAACATCTTTGTAATCATTTCTACAAATCCATTTTTCACCAATTGTATCTACAATAACAATAGTATCATCATTACATTCAACAACAACGCCTCTTCTGTAATAATACGATTCCATGTTACCAACAAAGCCACAAAGAGCAACGAAAGTAATAAATGTTACAAATGTTACAAATGCTCTTCTCATCTTTTTTCTCCTTCTTTTGTGTATACTCTAATCTTACTTGTTGTATAACCGTATCTTACTAAATCCTCTTTTGTCCAATACCTTTTAATACAAATCTTCTCAATTGCTTTTCTCTTGACTTCTCTTTTGTGTTCTTTGTAATACTTCACACTTTCCACATTGACAAGTGTACTAACTGGTTTATACTTGCCTGTTACATCAAACAAAGTGTACTGTAATGTAATCATTTTGTAATATTTCCTTTCTATGTACTCTTCACTTCTCTTATATTCTAACAAATATTTTTTTATTTGTCAACTGTTAAATATTTAACAATGTTCGTTCTTGTGCTCTTATTGTTCGTCTTTTGTTCATTTGTCATCATGTTGTATACATCATCATTACATCACATTTATTCACACAGTGAGTTAGTGGTGACTAACAAGCCGGTCCTTAGCCTTGTCTAACTTAGTCTTAACTAACTCATTCCTTAAATGTAGTAAAATCATTTTCCACCATTTAATTGTTACGCAGATGTTACATTTTCATTACGTAACAATTCTGTAACAATTTAGCTACTTTGTTAACACTTCCGTAACAATTTAAAAAACAATTTTACTACACGAAAATGTTACGAAAGTATGACGAAAACGTTTTCGTGGTTATTTTTCACTTTCGACCCACATTACGAAAATGTTACGAAATGTTCGTTAAAAATTTAACAAAGGTCGTGCCGTGTAATGTTTCGTAACATTTTCGTAACAATTTCGATGAGCATTTTGGGTTTGCTACGTTGTTACGAAAATGTTACGTTTCGTTACGAAAATGTTACAAACCCCAAATAAATCAAAAACTCGGCTCGCAGCCTTGACTCCGAGCCGAGCAAAATAACCCCACCTACATGGCGTTCGCTGAAAGAATTTTTTCTGGCAAACTACGCAAGGTTCTTTAAAGTAACCCCGGGGTAGGTTTTTGGGATTTTAGCGAATTGATTTTGAGAAATGAGTTTGCGCTGGTACAAAACTGCACCAAAAGTTTTATAAAAAACACCAAAAATATTTTAAAAAAAGGGATAATGAGGTATTTTAGAACCCAATGTTCGATTAAAATTACCCTCTGTCTCAATAATAGTTGACCCGCCTCCCGGAGTAACTCTATCTTTTATTACACAATTTTTTTCCTTTACATCAAAAGATAACACCATTTCATCCGTATCTTTATTTTTACACTCTATATGATAGATAGTTTCATCATCACCTTCATCTAGCCATTTCAACATAGATTCAAAACAAGATAAATCAATATTATTTTTACAACATACGACTGCTGGACATCTTTCACACCTAAAAAAACTCTCAATTAATTTAGCTAAATTTTTATTATCCATTTTTCTAATTTTATCACCATTTGTCATACCACCGCTGCCTCCATCTTCGCTCCGCAATAAGGACAATAAGGATACTCCCTATTTACCTTCCCATCACATTCAGAACATCTAAATCCGTCCACTGATATTACCCCTGTTATCAAATCCCAGTCAACTGTATTTAATGACCACTTTCCATGCGGCAGCTGCTTATCAGGTAAATCCATAAGAATTTGAAGGATCTCTCTGCCGCTTGTCCCCTGTATATAGTCAACATCTTCATCCATCATTTCTATGATAGCTTGTGATCTGCTGATAATATCATTCATTACCGCTCCTCCTTCGCTCCATCAATCTAGAGAAATATCATCACTCATCTGGCGCCCGCCATCCCTTTTACTTTCTACTCTTGTGTTCCATGCACTAATAGCTTGAGACATAGCTTTTTCAACATCTAAAAAAACTCCTGCCTTTTTTAATTTTAATCGACATGATTTATAGGTTTTACACACAGGACATATTATAATAAAATCAATATGATCTTCATCTCCACCTCTCTGTGTCACTCTTACTTCTGTTGTGGGGACTTCTCCACAGAAAGGGCATCTTTTAAGGTTCATGTTATTATCATTTTCAATATATAAATTCATTGTAGTTATAAAATACTCATCCTTTCATCATCGCTTCACTTTGCAAATATTCAAGTGCTTTCTGGTGTGCTTTTTCTGCTCTTTCAAATGTACACCCATATTGTTTATGCAAGTTTATTAAATAGTCTGCTTTTGTGTATGTTTTTTCTAATTGGACGGAGGGTAAATCATCAAGCACGCTATGTGCCGCATCTTTGCAGTCATCCTCTGATAGCTTGCCAGTGCTATAAACCTTGTCAACATTGTGGATATAGTTAGCAAGTGCATCTAATGCTGCCTGTCTTTCAATTAAATCCATCCTGTTTACCTCCTGTCATATCCGCGCCACAATTTGGACAAAAGTTACTGACGACAATTTGGTGCCCCTCACATTCGGAACATTCGTACTCTGTCAAGGTTCCGCCTCCATAACAAGCCATCGGCGTTACTCTCCAGTGTCCCCTCATCCTCTTGGGCTGTGCGGCGGGAAATCGCATAATGTCATTCGGAGTAACACTTTTATCCTTTTGGTTCAGTGCATACTTACATAACGCCTGTCTGCTGATTAAATCATTCATCCTCTTCATCTCCTCGCATGTCCGCGCCGCAGTTGGGGCAGAAGTTTGACAATGCTCTGTCTATTTTATACTCATTCCACAGCGGTCTTGCTCCGCATTGGTCACATACATCCCAAATGTTAATGCCGTCTGTAACTTGTACCCACCTTCCCCGCATCCGTTGAGGTTGTGCGGATGGCAACGACTCAAGCCTTGCTTTTGCTCTTATTGCTGTTGTAGGAACTCGCTTAAATTCATCCATAATGGCGTCTATCGCCATTTGTCTACTAATGATATTATCCATTCTATTATTCCCCTTCCCACAATCGCGGCTTTCCATCTGCCTTGACCAACAGCGTCAATATACCACAATTATCTACCCCATTAGATACTGCATACATGACACCCGTTTCTTTATCAACCACAACGAAAAAGTATTTTTCATACGATACTATCTGAAAAGTTTCAGTAGGTTTTTCGACTGTCTTTGTTTCTTCCTGTGCCTGACTCTTCTCTCCGCCACATCCGAAGACTAGCCCTGCGGCAATTAATAAAGCAATTATTATACGCTTCATACTCCATCCTCCTTACTTTCATTCCACTTCCCTTTCTTTAACCACTGAATAAGCGCCGCTCGACTATCAGTATATGTCAGCGTATCGTACATTAAAGTTCTTAAAAAATCTGCCTGTTCCTCTGGACTAAGGCCGTGAAGGATTTTCTCAATGGGAGAGAATTGTACTTCTGACAACATTTTTAAATCTTCAAGATATTTATACCCATCTAAATAATCGGCTTCTAGATACTTCATTAAAGCATTGATAGCGGCTAATCTACTAATAGTCTCATCCTATTTCAATCCCACAGCATTCACAAAAGGAAGCCTTTGGTTTTTGTCCTCCATTATGTTCCCATCCTTTACTCCGAATATATCCACAGTTACTACACTCCCACTTTATCCATAAATCATCTCCATAACGGGTATATTCAGGTTTCCATGCGGCGGCTGGTATCATCCTGCACGGTCTAGATGAATGTGTCTGCTCACCTGACTCCCGCGACTCTTCTTTCTCTTGTTCATAATCAAACTTAGCTTGAAGATAACCTGTTTCATACCCATCTTCATAAGCTTGGTCAATTTTCTCATTAATGTTAATTGAATCTAACGCCTTAATCTGTATCGCATACCACGATGGGGAATGGAGTTCTTGCGGTTGACTAAGAATTTTATTTATTATTGCTTGTTTGCTGATAAGTTCCATTATTACACTCCTTCTTTACCCATTCACTCCACTCTTCATCATATTTATTGATGTTTTTTTGGAGCGATGTAATGAATTCCTTTGTTATTTCTATCTGAATTTCCTGTCTCTTTTGTTTGTTAATATTTTTTATCCACTTACGATATTGAAGTACATCAAAGAATGTTTTAAATTCAATTGTAATAGGTTCTTTTCTAATAAAAGAAGTATTATGTCCTTCTCTTAAATAATCTACTTTATCATATCTTAATTCCCATTTCTCTGGAGTAAGATTATAAAAATTAATAAAAGCTGAAAAAGTAATGGTTGGAGCGATTTTATCTTTACTCCATTTCCATTCAAAAAAGCCAAAAATTGCACCTAATATAAAAAATATTAGTGCTATTGAAGATATTATCAAAAAAACATCTAAAATTAATACCATGCGGCTGCTGCTTGGTGATGCCATAAACCTGGCTCCCGCGCACTCCTTTCTATTACTTTCTATTGTTATTTAATAAAAATTACTCATATCAATAATAATATAGTTTTTTCTAAATAAATATCCAAAAATAAAACCCACAAAAGCAATTGCACTAAATAAAATAAAAATCATTTTTTTCATAGCTTGTTAACCGCGGGAACCAGATTAGTTACGCCATAACCCTACGCCCGCACATCTCCTTTCATCTTCTTTCTCTTGTTATTTATCTTTTTTATATAAATATTATAATATATTTTTTTTTAAAAAGCAACAAATTAATTTTGGACCTAAATTGACAACTGAAAAATTTTGTGTTACAATATCTATAGAGGCCAGAAAGGAGAAACCTTATATGGAAAATAGTGAAAATATAAACAAAGATTCATAGTTAAAACTTGATTATACTATTGAATCACCAGAGGAAAGAACCGTTTTAGTAAATAAAATTGTAGAGTCCCTTTCTCCAGAGAAACTTTCAAATAGATATTTGGAAATTTTAGCAGACTACATTGTTTTTGCTATGGATAAGCAAGAGAAAAAAGAAAGGCTTATTAATACAAAAAATCGTATGACTGGTACTGTTAATAAGAGAGAAACTTCTTATGAAAATTTAGTAAGTAAATTTGAAAATGGGTAGGATGGAATCTACAATATGGTGATTGATAATGATCGAAATGTATTATTATCACCAAAAGAAAGAATTACTGAGCAAGATATTGCGGAAATAGAACCGCTTAGAGATTTAG
>JAZQHA010000092.1:0-4905 GCA_045540315.1 Acutalibacteraceae bacterium
TGGTAAGACAACTCCTTGGCTCACAGAACGACATGGCTACGATCCGACTTTGGTGGTTTTACAGGAAAACATGGGCGGCGTTATAGACGCGGTACTCACTGTTCTGCCGCTGCTTATAGATGCGGGATTGCAGTTAGTGGCGGCACTGGCACAGGGCATAGCTGAAAATGGCGATGTAATTCTTCTACGGGTAATTCGCGAAATGCTGCCGCAATTGATTATCTCGATTTTAAGCTTTGCCGGGTCGATTTTTGATTCCGGTGTGCAGCTCGTGAACGAATTAATGGCGGCGTTAATACAGGGCTTTATAGAAATCATGACCGCCGTCGGCACGTGGGTTGATGAATACATCATTCAGCCGATAAAAGACAAGGCGGCGTCCTTTGTAGAGGCCGGTCGTGCGGTAATTGACAAATTCCGGGAGGGTATTGCGAACGCATGGCAGGGCCTTGTGGGCTGGTTCAATGGATTGTGGGACAGCCTTTTCGGGGGCAGAAGTGTAAACGTTGATGTCAACGGTACCAGCAACTATACGGCTATTGGCCTTGACTATGTACCTTACAACAATTACCTCAGCTATCTGCACAGAGGCGAGGCGGTGCTCACGGCAACGGAGGCGGAGGAATGGAGACGCGGAAAAAGCGGCAATGACAGCGGGATAACTATTGTGCAGAACATTCAGAGTGTGCCGCAGACACCTATAGAACTGGCCTCTGCAACGGCGGCGGCTTTTGAACAGGCGAGGTGGGCAATTTGAGCTTTTTGAGCAAGGTTTTTAAATATGTAAATGATAACGGCGAGAGCATCACGTTTGTTTTTGAAAATGGTTTTTTGATTAATAAACCTACGGGTATTGACACGGTACAGATTAGCCATTCGCAGGCGCAGGGCATAAATCAGGTGGGCGCGACGATACAGAGCAGCAATGTGCAACCGAGGCCTATAACGATAAGCGGTCGGCTTGTCGGCGGTTTCCAACAGGAAAACAAAGACCGGCTGCTGGCTGTCATTCGCCCTGACCTCGGCGGCAAATTGTACGCCGATGACTACTATGTTGAAACCAAGGTCACGGCAACACCCACTATTGAGCCGGTGCCGGAATTTGCGGCGTTTCAATTTTCATTGCTTGCCGCATATCCTTACTGGCAAAAGGACGACAGCGCATCGGCGGTTTTAAGTGGCTTGCGGTATTTGTTCAGGCTGCCGGCTAATTTCTCAAGGCCTTATAAATTCGCGGAAGTGATTGAGACGCAGTTTATCAACATTCAAAATCGCGGGCAGCTCCCGGTGCCGTTTACAATCACTTTTATGGCACGCGGCGATGTAGTCAACCCTCGAATCACGGATGTAAACACCGGCAAATTTTTGCTTATAAAAAAAGCGCTGTCTGCCGGTGAGAGGGTTGTAGTCCGGATAACGCATGATAAAACCTATGTCACCTCCTCGGTCGACGGCGATGTGCGCGGGGCGCTAAGCATTAAAAGCACACTGAACCGTTTACAGGTGGGTGACAATCTACTTAAACCCGATGCGGAATCGGGCAATAATCAGCTTGAAGTAAACATCGACTTCGCAACAGAAATCGTGGGGATAACGCTATGAGTATAGAAATTTATTCTCCCGATTTGAGAAACCGGCACGAAATTACACACGCGATATCGGTACAGATGTCCGCGTTTTATAACGATATCGGTAAAATCATTCTGGTTTTGCCCATTGATGATTATAACATTAACGCCGTGAAAATTAACTCGGTTGTTTATGACACAATCCGCGATTTATCTTTCATAATCCAAAATTTGAAATATGACACAAACAGTAACCGCATTACGGCTAACGGCTACACCTGTAATTGGCTGCTTAACAAAAGGACAATCACAAATGGCGGCACGGTCGGAAATGTGGAGAGCGATGTTTATTCGATTGTGCAAAACAATCTTCGGGGTCTATCGCCTGTAGAGCTGGCAGAGGCGAAGGGGTTTACCGCGACGGCGGCTGACGTGCCGATTTCGGGCGGTCAACTTCTGGACGGAATCATACCCTTGCTTTCCGCTGCAGGTTTAGGACAAAAAATGGCGTGGGACGCGGAAAACGAAACCCATGTGTTTGAAATTTACAGCGGGTCGGATTTGACCGATGGGATACACGCGGTAATATTTTCAGAAGAATTCGGCACGGCCCGCGAACTCGTACTGACGGAGGACAACAGCACTTTTGCAAATGTTTTTTTCATCCGCGCCGGCTTACTGGATGACAGCGAATTGGCGCTTGAAATAGGCACAGCGGAAGGGAACGACCGCTATGAGATGTGGATTGAAAATAGCGGTGTAACTCAGGATGAGGGCGAAAGCCTTGAGGGCGTTGAGAACCGGCTTACCGAGGCGGCGGCGCTTGAGGCGCAAAAACTCATTCGGCGGCAGACCTTTGCGGTGACGATAGACGCGAGTGAATACGGCAGTGCGTATTCTTTGGGGGATATCGTTTCATGCGTCTCAAACAGGTTTGGCGTAGAATTTTCAAGCCGTATTACAGGCGTTAAGTACACCCTTGACGCAAACGGTGAAAAAACCGCGCTGGTTCTCGGCGACCCAATTTTAACGGCTCTTGGGGAGGTAAAATTAAAAAATGGCTGAAATAAAATCTTTTCCTAATAATCAGAACGAATATCAGGGCGCTGAATGGCTGATGCGCTGGCATCACGGGCGCACATCCGGCGTGTTTGGCGCAGATGAAAAGGCGGCGGTCAAGGCTGTTGCAGGTGCTATGGCTGTAACGGTAAATGACGGGCTTGGCTGGCTGTCGAATTCCGAAGGCAATGGCATTGTATGGTGGGTAGACCTCGAAAAGGTCAACGGCAGCCCTTTGCAGCTTACAATCCCGACAGCAGATAGCGTGCTGGGCAGAATTGACCGGGTTGTAGTTTCCTGGCCAACGACAAACTACGTGGCAAGACCCAATGTGGAAATTTTGCAGGGCACCCCTTCCTCCGCTCCTGTACCTCCCGCGCTGACAAACAACTCGACACTGCGGCAAATTTCTCTCGCCCGTATCAATGTTCCTGCCGGTACACTTGAAATCACCCCTGACCTCATAACGGATGAGCGGCTTGACCCGGATGTGTGCGGCATAGTAACTGAAAAAGTTGCGGTAGATACAAGCGTGATGCAATCGCAGTTTGAGGCGTTTTTGAATGCAATTGAAGACGAACTCACTGACCTGAATAATGGCGTTGCATTTGAGTTTAAACGGCTGCAATTTGAAAACACCACGGCCAGCACTGCGGCGTTTGTTGCTGACAGCACCTATGAAGATTTCCCCTTTAGAGCGTCCGTCGCCCTTGAGGGTGTGCTTGAAAGCATGACACCTGAGGTCATTTTTGGCCTTGCTGATGCAATCAGCGGTAATTTTGCGCCCATTGCAGAAAGCTACACAGGCGGCGTTTATCTTTATGCTGCTGCCGTGCCGGAAGCTGACATTGTAATTCCTACTATAATTTGTTGGAAGGCGGTGTAAATATGGCTATTGGCAGAACAAACACAGGCGGTGGCGGCGGTGGCGGTGGCCTAAATTATAACGTCATCGGCGGCACTTCTCAGCCTTCAAATCCTGAAGAGAATACAATATGGGTGAACACAGACGTTGAAATCACAAGCCATGTCTTTTCAGCAACTGAGCCTGAAAGCCCTGCTGAAGGTATGGTGTGGTTTTCGGTTGGGACATCAAGCGCAACTCCGATAAATCTGCTTAAAAAAGATAATATTGTTATGATTTATCCCACCGGAGTAAAGCAGTACATCGGCGGAGCGTGGGAAAACAAAACCGCAAAAACGTATCAGGGCGGTGCATGGCTTGACTGGTCGCTCTACCTCTTCAAAGGAACGGAAGATGTTACCAACATTAGCGGCGGCTGGACGAATAGCGGCGGCTCGTTTACTATCGCAAACGGAAAAATAACGACAACCGGGGCTATTACGCTAAAAAATAAAACCGCTGTTAATATGACACCATTCAACACAATTTTTATTACTTGCAAGATAACTGGTTCCTATGCTCATAACGGCGTCACATTCAAAGTATACAATGCAAGCGGAACAGCAATAGGGGAAGTCAATATCGGTATGAATGTTGGAACAACTGTAACGCTGGAACTGGACATCTCAGGGGTGTCAGGCGAGAATTACTTTGGTTGGCAGCAAGGAACTTACAATGATGGCTATATGAATCACAGTCATACATTGGAAGTCTACGAAATAAAACTTGATGTTTAAGGGGTGTACTAACATGACAATTTATCTTGACGATGACTATAAATGTCATGCGGTAAACGATGGCACAATGAGAGCCTTTGAAGTTCCTTTCTTTGACGGCAAGTGCGCCGCCTTTATAGAGGGCTACCGCTTTGTGCCTGAGGGCGAAACATGGACACGCCCTGATGGCGTGGTTTTCCAAGGCGAAATGGTAAGCCCTTGGAAGGATTCTGCGGTTCTTGAAGCTTATCAGGCACAGTATGAAGCGATGCTTGCAGAACAGGCCGACATGCAGACAGCACTTGAAACATTGGGGGTGAATGTCAATGGGTAAATGGACAGATGAAGCACTGAGAATAAGGCCCTTTTATCAGAAGGGGGCACAGAGCCTTTCAGACGACGAGGCCCTTGAGGTGAAGGGCATATACCCGAAATGGGTTCCGGGAGAGGCCGTTAAGGTACACGAAAAGCGCCTTTACAAGGACAAGCTTTACAGGTGTATCCTTGAGCACAGCACACAGGCGGACTGGCCCCCGGACCTTACGCCCGCTATGTGGGCCGTGATAGACGAGGGACACAGCGGCAGTGTAGATGACCCCATCCCCGCCGAGAGAGGCATGGAATACACCTACGGTCTGTATTACCTTGACCCGGAGGA
>JAZQHA010000093.1:0-1596 GCA_045540315.1 Acutalibacteraceae bacterium
GGTTGCTCACCCAGACACCTACAACCCTTGCATCTGCGTCGAGTTAGGAGGCTGGTTTGTATGTCATGTGGCTTGCTTTTGGCTTATTTTTAATGCATCTGCGAGTAGCTGCGTCACCAATTCATCTACAGAGAGGTTTGCAGTGGCGGCCCAGGTGGTGAGCAGGGGGGCGAACTCGTGGGGCAGGGTGATGGTGAGCCCCTTGTCGTGCGTTTTCATCAAATCAGCAATGCGTGCAGCCAGTTGCGGCGTCAGAGATTTTGTCCCTGCCAGAATGGGGCAGAGCGCCTTGTAGTTTACATGCAGCATGTCTGCTAACTCCTGTCGGCTGATGGCATGGCTCTTGCGCCATTCTTCTATCTCGTTTAATGTTGGCACGCGGAGGATTTTATCCATACTTGTGGATTAATGCAAGCAAAAAGGAATGAGATAATCCGATGTTGTGGAATAATGGGCTTGATTAAATCTAGGAAATGTGATATTTTGATTGCAGGATTCTATTATTAAGGAAACATAGCCCGCAACTATTCCTATAAAGAAGAATTATGAAATACCACTACTGCCTTAAGAATTTCGAGCACGGGTATGACCATGGCTGCCGATACATGATGCTTGCCTTGTATAAAGATGGTGAGCTGGAGTCGATAGAACGCGTCTACGAGCCGGAACCTGATGAACCTTTTGAGTTCTGTCAGGATATCCGATATGGTCAGCATTGTGCCTTTGATGTACTCGCAGACTACATGGGAGAAGATACCGCCGCTTACAGGCTGGAGGAGTATTGTTTCGAACCGTGTTGGGAATTTCCGGGGCAACTATTCATCATTGATGGTGAGTCCTACGATGATATGCTGGAATTACTCAGGCAAGCTTACCCTATGCCGAAGAATAAGGTTCCCGGAAAGATGGATTTGAACTTACACTCTCTCCCGGAAAGCGTTTTATGGGATGAGGAAGGCTTCAAACGATTTGAAAAGTGCTTTGGGCCAGGAGTGTAAACGTATTTAGTTTCGCTCAGTCTGCAAAATAGCTTGATCTGGGAGTGTGAAACAATTAGAATACACGTCGAACTCCCAGATTTAAGCAAACGGCAATGATTGAAAATGGAATAGGCGGTGCCAACACCAGGACAGGATTAGTTTTTGAGGGTAAAACAGATTTAAGATGCTTTCTGAGCCAACAAAAGGGCTATGAATGTTCTGATAACCCTCGTAAATGGGTGGATGTGACGTATAATGGAGAACATGTGGCTTCCATTTTCAAAAAGCATGCCTTTTATCGCTTTCTGGATTATCGCAAAGTCGATTACAAGAGTATAGTGTCCAAAAAGCTGCTGCCTGATGATGCTATATATGTTGTGGTGAACAATACGTTCTTCGTCATTGAGTGTAAGTTTCAGAAAACACCGGGGTCTGTTGACGAAAAATTACAGACCTGCGATTTCAAGAAAAAACAATACAAGAAGCTGGTGGCTCAGCTTAATATGGAGGTGGAATATATTTATCTCCTGAATGATTGGTTCAAAAAGCCGGAATACAAGGACGTTCTGGATTACATCATTTCCGTTGGCTGCTCTTATTACTTTGAATACATACC
>JAZQHA010000094.1:0-1778 GCA_045540315.1 Acutalibacteraceae bacterium
AACAGCATCAGCTTGCAAAGATGATGTTGAACTAAAGCCAAGTAACGCCAACGAGAAAAGGCCTCCGGACAAAAGTGCGGATTTCCAAGAAATACCACCACTTACATTGAGTAATTCTTCACTCGCAAGTTTTTGAACTGCGTTTTTTTCGTACGCGAGCAACTCTTCTTCAGAAAAATCGTAGCCTCTTTCCCTAGAAAGCGGAATGATTTCTTCTCGAATAACTTTGCTCAAATTTTCCTCATTTGAAATAACACGAATTTTTTCTGCCAAATTTTCACCAATTACTTTTTCCTTCGCCAATTCACTATAAAAAGCCTTTATTTTTGTAGGATTCACAACAACGCCTCCTTTTCATTAACCATTATTATGCATTATAGCGCATTGCAACAAAAAAGTCAACACGCTAATCCGAAATACGTCTTATTTGTGAAAAAGCGCTACTTAGGGGTGATATATTTTTTCAGAAGAGTTTTTTACTTAGCTAGTTTTCGACCTCCTCGCGAAAAAGTTAAAACGTTATCAATCAGCACGTCACCGTTAGGTTCCCATTGTCCGGAATCATCAAGACATCTTTTAAGTTTCCAAACTCCGCCTTCGCCCACCAGCATAACATGTAAGCCGTCTTCTTGTGGAACAAACGCGCGTACCGGCATATCTTCCTTTGGGACAATCACTCGAACCGACATATCTTCCTTTGGGACAATCACTCGAGCCGGCATATCTCTCCTCTCGCTACTCGTACACCGTATAGCATACAATGTATTTATAGTCAATGAAAACACGTGATTCTCCAAAGTAGTTGAAAAGCTCATGGCATAGGGCTTTGCCTGTGTCGTAGCACCATCACCAGGCGTAGTATTATCCCAACATGAGGCTAGCGCGTGGTATTTCGTTCTCCCATTCACATACACCTGCACGGTGTTATCATCCTTGCCCCTCCAATACGACAAACCACTCAGCGTCACGCGAGCGTCCGCACCAACAGGCACGTTATAACATTCACTACCAACCACAAAACGCGCCTCTCCCTGTCCGCACGTAGCTGCCGGCAAAGCTAAAATTTTGAAGCCGTTCGTAGCACCAATACCATCCAAACATTGGCGAATGCCGTTTCCACCGGATACATCCGGCAGAGCAGCGTCCCGTTGGCGCGCTCTTGACATCGTAACAGCCAAGTTATCGATAAGAACTTTATCTCCAGCGTTAAGCGTCCATTTTTCCCCTTCCTCACTAAGTCCTAAGCGCTGGTCCGTCTCCGTCGTCCAAAAGCACTTGCAGGTCCCATCATCACAGAGAACTATGTATACGGTATTAGCAGCAACAATCAACGGGTGATTGAGCAGACTCTCGGAGAGCTTAAGTGGGTACAGCTTACCATCGCCGTCAACCAACGGTATCAGAGGCAGGCTACAATTATCCGTGCAGTAGGGGGAAGCATACATGAGCACATATGGCCGTCCCTTCTTCTTAACGGCTAAACGATAACCCAAACCATCGATATAACTATTCGTCGAGGACGACTTAGCTTCCTTAGAGCCATTGATGTACTTAAAAAAACCACCCTCCGTTGTGGTCATCGCAATGTACTCGGGAGGAATAGTTACAACTTTAAAAGAACTAGCCTCCTTCTCAAACACGATCCCGTCTCTGCCAGCAAAGTATGTTGGAGAAAGAGATGGCACCACCTCCGCACCTCCTACGGCAGCGGCGGAATCCACAGCAGCTGGCGCTGGCGGCACCGCCCCATCTTCTACGGCAGCGGCGGAATCTACAGC
>JAZQHA010000095.1:0-2956 GCA_045540315.1 Acutalibacteraceae bacterium
CAAGAAGGTTCTTATGCAAATGAAGATTATGGTTTTAGCCGCGCTTGTCATTTAATACTTGATGATTGGCAACGTTATTTTTTTTCGGATGCACGCAAACATATAAAAATACCTGTATTTTATGAGCATATTGATAAAAATTCCGTAACTAAAAAAAATAATGATGAGTTTTTTTATGACAAATTAAGTCCTGGTATTATTATAAATGGAGTTCATTCAATTAAAATTGCAGAAAAAGCTGGAGTAAAGATTGAGCACTTATTAGAAGAATATAATTATATTTTAGCTTAGGAGTATTTCTTCTTATTGTGTTGCGCGCGTGAACGCCCCGAATATGCCGATTAGACTTGGGCATATATTTATAATTTTTATCATACTTATTATAATATTTATAAAAAATTTGCTTTGCGTTCATTATATCCTGTATTTTCATAGGTGTCAATGCCTAAAATTAGAGCAAGAATAAAACATTGGCCCGGAAATATTGCAATTAATATTAATCGTTTTATTAACGATTTAGAAAATAATAAAATTTTACCTTCTTATTATTTGACATAAATATAAATTTATGTTATAATATATATGTAAGAAAGAGAAAAGGTCGCTCTTCTTACTACCAATTATAAATCGCTCCTATTATCATACCTTTGAGTATGATATGGCCGATTCGCCAAGTGGCTTGGCAGGTGGCTGTTAACCACCCCAGGGGAGTTCAATTCTCTCATCGGCCGCCATCTTTCCTGAGCAAATGCGGAGATTAAACCGATGCGTGGTTAGCTGACCTTAAAGCTAATTATAATTTATGAGGTATACCGAAATGATAAGACTAAAAATTCTACCCCCTTGGACAATCTTAGTCCGTAAATTAGAAGCTTTACTTGATGGTGATCCACAGATTGCTTTTAATGTTAATTTTAGTGGTGAACATCCTGCCGTTGTACTTTCTTGTAATAATGGCGATAAAGTTGCAGCTCTACAGCAAATTTTGCCTGAACAAATTTCTTTTGGCAATGTAACGTTGAAAATTATGATTGACGGTACTCCAAGTAATCGTGCTTTTAAATCTAAGGTTGAACTATTTGACACTGCATTCAAGGGCAATCCCGCTTATGCATACTCTGTTTGTCCTGCTGAAGAAGGGTATCAATGGATTGGTACAACTTATGTTGTATTTAACAATTGCGTAGTGCAGTTTGCCGCGGATAATCTAAACGATTGTCACGGTATTATTAGTACTCTATATCAAGATATTGCAGAAGAAGTTCTAACTGGCCCAGCGACAGAAGGTGTTTTCTATAATACTAATGTCGAGCGCGCTGGTCTTGGCAAACCCCTTGGAGAATGGCCATAATTAATTAAAATTTAAGACCTGTCAGCAAATCTTCTTTTGCATAAGGGAGCACGTGATAGTTAGTTCGATTCTAACCTTTCCCCTCATTATGGGGAAAGATGCCCGATGGCCGAGCGCGTTTATAGCGGGTCTTGTATTTCGAGCAGTAGCACAGTTGGTTAGCGGCGCAATCCTGATAAGATTGAGGTCGATGGTTCAAATCCATCCTGCTCGACCATTAAAATTAAAAGGTGATTAAAATGAAAGAAATATATACTTAGCCAGAAGTTGAATTCATTGAATTTGATACAACTGATATTATAACTGCGTCAGGTCCTAATGGTCATAACAATGGACGTTGGGGCGATGGTAATCCACATAGCCATAATGGTGGAGAAGGTATCGGAGCCTGGCATGGCGGTAAAAATCATGATAATTTCCCATAATAAAATTAGCCTAAACTTATTAGGCTAGACTATGCGGCATTGGTATAGCGGTCGTGCCCTGGCCCTCCAAGCCAGAGAGGCGGGTCCAACTCCCGCATGTCGCTCCAACGTGGCTACGACGGTTAATAGTAGCAATATGGCGAGGTAGACCAATTGGCAGAGTCAAGAGACTTAAAATCTCTGTAGTGTGGGTTCGAATCCCATCCTCGCTACTATTTTAAATAGGTGCTACGAACCCCTACAACCGGGCCGAGACTTGGACGAATCGGTGACTTGATAGGGTTTAGCGTAACGGCAGAGCAGTAGTTAAATGGAGTTCGAAGAACAGCCTATTATTATGTAAATAGGTGCAGAATGATGAATCTGAGGTAAGGTGAAATCCCTATGCCCGCAATGTTAAATGGAATTTGACGAACAGCCTATTTACGTATGGCCCGCTGGCGAAATTGGTTTACGCAGCGCACTCAAAATGCGTGCCTTCGGGTTCTCAGTTCAAATCTGAGGCGGGCTACCATAAGTCTACTGTTATCGCTTCATACGACTCTTTTAGCAAATTGCGGAAGAAAAACTGAATAGAAGCGAATTTTATTTGGAGAAATGTTTATGAAATTATTATAGAATTATCTTGATACTCTTCCAAATCCAATTACTTATAAAGAAAAATTTCTCGTATTTCTAAGTAATTTAATTGATAACTTTTATATTTTTATATATTATATAAAAGTTAAGATTTTCAAAAAATAGTAATTTATGTCCAGTTGGCGCAATTTGGTAGACGCGCATGGTTTAGGCCCATGTTTTTGAAGGTTCAAATCCTTTACTGGACACCATTCAAATATTTAGTGGCGGAATATGTAGACGCTTAAAACGTAAGGCTTGTCGCCGGTAAGCCTATATGGAGCCGTGGCCGCAGTACTGCTATGTTTGGTGAAAATCCAAATCTAACTATTTGACTTTTCTTTAAAATTATTGTATAATAATTATGTAAGAAAAAGAAAGGAAATAATTTTATGAAAACTATTTTTCTTAACAAAGAGGAAGAAAGAGCATTGATTAGACTATTAACTCCCTTAATGACTACTGCTAACACTCCTTATGAATTAACAACGATTCTAGAAAAATTAAATTGGAGAGCTTATGAATATGCTTTTAAGCATCCTAAAGAAGAAAGAAAATATTT
>JAZQHA010000096.1:0-3568 GCA_045540315.1 Acutalibacteraceae bacterium
AATGTCATGTCGGCCTGTGTGTGCATTCTGGTTCCTTTCAGCAGTTGGGTGGCCTTTACCACGGGACTGCTTCAGGAACAGGGCGCCGGCTTTTCTGACTATCTGAAAGGCGTCCCGTTCATGTTTTATCCAATTCTGATGGCGGTGCTCTGCATGCTGCTGGCACTGGGCCTTCTTCCGCGAAGCGGCGCCATGAGAGATTCTTATGAAAGGCTGAGACAGGGCGGGCCTCTGCTGCCGGCGGAAAAAGGAAATACCTCCATCGTAAATCTGGAAATGGAAAACGAGGTGGAAGAGCATTCAGCTCTGTACATCGTTCTGCCCCTGGCTGTGATGATTGCAGTGGTGCTTCTTTACGATAACGACCTGGTTCACGGCATCTTTGCCTGCATTGCAGCGCAGGCTGTTCTGTATGTGGGCAGAAAAATCATGAGCCTCTCTCAGTTTGTGGATGCCTTCTATGAAGGCGCAAAATCCATGTGCTCCATGGCCATCCTGGTCTGCTTTTCCTTTACTCTGAGCGCTGCCAATGAAACCATGGGCTTCTTTGAATTCCTCATCGGCGGCATCAGCCGGAATATGGCGCCGGAACTGATACCTGCCCTGATCTTCGTATCGGTAGGTCTGGCTGTTTTCGCAACGGCGGGTTACTGGGTAATTCAGATTATCACCATCCCTGTATTCATCCCTCTGGCAGCTGCAGTAGGTCTTCCGGTTCCCGTTGCCATAGGTGCAGTGATGAGCGGCGTAGCTTTTGGCGGAAACTTCTGCTTCTATTCTGACATTGTCTTCATGACTTCGGCAGGGACTGGTATTTCCAACGTGCGGCAGGTGAAGGTGGCAGCACCTTACGTTCTGACAGTGACGGCCATCACCCTGGCAGCTTATCTGGTGCTGGGATATCTGATTATGTAACTGATATAGAAAAGAGACCTGACAGGCCCAATGCAATTGGGGGGATGACGGGAACTGTCAGGTTTTCGTCATCCCCCGAATTTCGTTATTTTGGTGTGTTCGGTTTTGGTAAACTTATTTTGAACAAATTTTATGCACATTGACAGTGATAACCTCTTGTGTTATCCTGTAACTGACCTTAGTAGTCCACATGAGAGTTTTGAGAGTTTGTTTAGATTTTTTGATTTTTGACTGATTTTTAATTTCGTGCTGCTGTCCCGACATATAGATGAGTGTCTTAGGAGCGCATGACAAAGGCTTCCCAGCCGGTGGGAGTTTTTGTCATGCGCTTTTTTGCATCTCAAATCCGGCAAATACACATGACAGGAGCAAAAACTATGAAAACAAATATCGCTGACAGAACAAAGGCGGAGTTCGATGCCGCTATTCGTAAGGCTATCGAGGACTGGAAGCGCGACACTAACGAAGAAACCGTTCACTTCACCAAAAAGAGCAAACTCGACAGAGTGACGATGATTAAAATGCTTTGCCTTATGGGTGGCAACAGTTTACGCAAGGAATTGCACGATTACCCCGAAGTAAATGTAACGGCTTCCAGTTTTTCTGAACGCCGCGCCGCTATCGACTCGGAACTGATGTATTATGTTTTGCGCCGCTTCTCTGACACAGACAGCGGCAACGAAAAGTTTCTTTACAAAGGCCGCAAGCTGATTGCTATGGATGGCGTAAACTTTAATACTGCACTCAACAAAGATACTCCATCCTTTATGCCTGCACCTAATACCACAAAGGGCGGATATAACCAGTACAAGGCAACGGTAATGTTAGACTTGCTATCACACCAAACAGTGGATATGGTGCTAAATCCGATTAGTGCCCAAAATGAACACGCTGACGCGGCATTTATGGTGTATTGGAATGATTTCCCACCCTGTATCGTGGTTTGTGACCGACTGTATTCTTCCTACTCGCTGATAGCTGATTTTCAGCAAAGGAAAATGGATTTTGTTATTCGCACGAAGCAGAATGTTGGTGCTTTGAAACCCATACAAGCATTGCCGATGGAAGAGTTGGATGTTGATTTGGAATTTGTGCTGACTGACAGCCAGTCGCAGGAGAGCAAGGCAAAAGGGCACATCTTTGTCAACACAGGCAGTAAGCGCGGCAAAGAAAACAGTCCAAAAACCTATGTATCCCGCTTTGCGTATCCATTGCCATATATCATGCGTCTGCGCGTGGTGCGTGGCAGACTGCCTAACGGTGATTTGGAAACGCTCTTGACATCTCTCCCTCGTGAGGAGTTCAGCGCGGCAGAAATAATGGAGCTTTACAAATTGAGATGGCGTGAGGAAATTTTCTTTAGACATATCAAATATGACTGCGGAGCGAGCCGGATGAAGTGCAAAAAAGAGGACTATTCCCGACAGGAGCTATACGGACACTTCATTACCTCCGCCGCCGTATGGAAGATCATTAACGGCATCGTACTTGAGCAGAACTCCAACAGCACCTATGAATACAAAATCAATATCAAGATGGCGACTTACCTTGTGAAGAAGTTTTTAGCGACACCTAACGCGAGCGGTGAACAGCTTATAGCGGATATGTCCCGATATTTAGTGCAAGTGAAACCCGACAGAGCCAATGTGAGAAACCTGCGCCCTACCTCTTTCGTCCCTTTCAATTACCGCGTTGCGTAATCTATCAACTTGTCTTGTGACTGTATAAAAAATGGGCGCAGACTTTCCGAAAATCTGATAGCATAAAAATCTCAACAAGTCGCAGGACTGATATAAAAATGAGAAGAAAAACAGCGGAGCGGCAAAAGTACCACTCCGCTGTAACTTATCCGAGAATTGCAACATGTATTGGGAACGCTCCAAAAATCAGCCTTAAAACAGGAAAAAGCAATTTAACCAAATTCACCACAATAGAAAACCAACGATTTTTGTAGAAAACCAAAAATTAAAGTTGTTGGTTTGGTGTAAATCCAATTTAACACGGCTGTTTTCCCTTGATTTTAGGGCAATTTATAATAGTTTTGAGAAATAGATTTCTTGCAAGCAACTGAAAAAGAGCGGTCAAGGATTTAAGCCTTGACCGCTCTTTGTTTATATAATGCACGACAGCAAACGGGATGTGGCAAATCTGCTCCATGAGGAAGCGGAAGCACGCTCCATCCGTGAACGTCTGCGCCGTAGCAAAAAAACGCAGCAGACACAACAGCAAAGAAAAACCAGACGCCACGAACAGGAACGATATATTTTTGCGGGAGTGCATTTTGAACGATGCACTCCCGCTTTTTTGCTTTACCCAAGAAAATTGTGGAAAATCACGGCTATAGGTGCTATAATTATTCTGGATATTTATATGCGGATTCTGCACTTACATATATTTGATTTATCCTTTTGACGAAAGTGAGGAATGATTATGAATTATAAACGAATGATAAGCTTATTATTAGCTTTTGTAATGGTATTAGGAATGCTGTCCGGCTGTAGTGGAGAACCGGATGCGCCGCAAGAATCTCAAGCAGGAAATCAAGAGACAATGGTAGATGAAGAAATTCAAAAGGCCATCGATTTAGGTCTCGTTCCCGAAGCGCTGCAGGGCGATTACGATACACAGATCAGTTATGCTGAATTCTGTGGTA
>JAZQHA010000097.1:0-19265 GCA_045540315.1 Acutalibacteraceae bacterium
ATTCTGGCGAAAAAGTAGCGATGTACGCGAATAGTCGTGCGAGGTCACTTGCGGGGGCTTAACACGAAAATTCATCTGGCTGTGGATGCGCATGGTATGCCAGTGCGATTTTTTGTCACAGATGCTACCATCGCGGATTGCACAGTTGCAGAAAAATTAATCTCAGGCTTTCAGGCTAAATATTTGCTTGCTGATCGTGGCTATGACACAGACGCTATCGTCAGCAGCGCGCTTCAGACTGGCATAATTCCAGTAATTCCTCCAAAGAAAAATCGCAAAGTTCTTCTGAAATACGACAAGCATATTTACAAACTACGTCACCTCGTCGAAAATGCTTTTTTGCATCTCAAGAAATGGCGGGGCATTGCTACGCGTTATGCTAAGAACGTTTCTTCATTTGTTGCTGCAGTTCAAATTAGGTGTATTGCTATTTGGCTAAAAATTTATTGACGACACGCTCTAATAATTTAAGCACATCGAGTGTTTTGTCCTTACTTCCGTCATTTACAAATATAATTTGCCAAGAAACGTTTATACAACTTAAAACATCCTGAATTTTTTCATACAAAGCAGACAAACACTCAGCTTCATTGTAACAAGGAACAATAATGTCCAAACTTCTCAACTAAGGTTATTTCCTTTTTCGCTCTTAGCTTTAAAAACGCCATACCAATTTAAATCTTTCAGCTCTCCATTAACAAAAATATGCCTCTTAAATGTTCCCTCGAATGTAAAGCCCATTTTTTTATAAAAGTTATTTGCCCTCAAATTTGCAGCTAGAACATTAAGATAGACTTTTTCTAATCCTAGGTCATTAAATGCAACCTTTAAAATCTCCTCTGTTGCAAATTTAGCAGCACCAGTACCTTGGGCAAACTTGCAAAAGGAAACGGCATACTCAGCATTTTTATTTCTGTGGTCAATGTTTTTCAAGCTAACAGTTCCCAAGTATTTATCATTATCATCTACGCAAGCATAGTGAAGATTTTGGTTGTCGGTTACACAACTATCAATAAATTTCTGGACATCATCTCGCGTAAAAGCTTTGAAATTATTAGCAAAAAAACAATTTATACTATCATCGTGCATCCACGAAAGTATTCCATTTATGTCATTGTAATTTAATTTTCGAAGCCTCATAAACACCTCTCAACTATCTTTCTCATTATTGTTAAGAAATCTTTCAAGGCACCATAATTGCCATTTTTGATTTCCATTGAAATTCCCCATATTTAGGCTACTTTTAAATTCGGGTCGTTTGGGCCCTGGCCAACTTTCAAAGTAAAAGTCAACTGGACGAGGCATAGGTATTTTTGCAGGGACATCTATTTCTGGATATTTTTGTTTCATTAATTCTCGTATTAAGTATTTGGGTTCTCCATTTCTGATGCGTTGTAAATCAAGTTCTTTTTTTAGCACAAACTTAGCATAAGGGTCAAAATATGGAACACCCGACACGCTAAAAGCGTTTAGATAGCTAGAAGAACTTTCTACAGAAAATATTTTATCCATAAATCGCAAAAAGTCAATTTTACCTTCGTCTTTACGGTAACGCTCAAAAAGGTAGGTCATATCTTCTGGCTCTACAAGGACATCATCAGGGTCTGTAAACATATATCGATGCTTAAAATCGTTAAAAGTCCAATCTTGGCCAAGGAGCTTATTCATACCACCAAAAATTAAGTCGCTTGACTCTCCTATGACCATCACTTCTATACCATCATTTTTTGCTTGACGAGCAGCTTGTAAAATTTGAGGTTCAATCGAATGTACAGGCGCAGCTTTTGATAACATGAGTTCATCTATATTATTTTCAACGGTGTTCCAATCAATATCTACATAATGTAGTTTGAGACCATAATATTTCGCATAATATTCAGCTCGTTGCAGCTCTTCTCTTTGAAACTGGCCGCCAAGGAATCTAAAGGTATAAGCATCACATCCGGACATATAAGAAGCACATATTGCAGAATCCATACCGCCTGAAAGTAATACTCCTAACTTTTTATCTCTAATTTGAGCAAACTGTTTTGTAATTTCAATATCAATATCTTTTGAGCTATCCACTGGAATTCTATCTTCTAGTGGAATCGGCGCAATATTTTTATGGTGCATATCTTCGTAAAAATCTTTGTTATCATCTTCAATATATCTAAAAGCCAAATATGAACTCATGCAATATTTCTTATCTACTGCCATCTTACATATCTCCTGGTTTTATTTCATTCTTGGGCAAACTATTTGTCCAACCTCGAACCCGTTGAAGCGTTTCTGATATTGTTGTTGAAGAAACCCCTTTAGTATAGGGGAAGTAAATGATTTTTATATTTTCTTGCTCAAAGCTCTTCTCGTATTCTTTCCACTTATCTGTCGCATACCAGTCATCCCCAACAAATAAAATATGGGCGTTAAGCTTTTTACATGCTGACAGCTTGTCCATGTCATATTGTGGTATGGCAGCATCAACGTATTTGATGCTCCTAACTATTTCGATTCGGTCTTCAAAAGGAATCATTGCTTTTTTTCCTTTGTAGGAGACCAACTCATCAATTGTAACGCCAACAATTAATTTGTCGCATAAACCTTTTGCGTTTTTTAGTAGGTTTAAATGCCCAATATGGAATAAATCAAAAACTCCCGTTGTGTAACCGATAATCATTTGTTTCTCCTCACCAATATATTTTCACACATAAAAATACTCATCTAGATTTATTTCTTTTTCCGAGAACAGCTTATATCCAGCGTTGCGCATACTGCAATTTTTACAATAGTCTTCCAGTTTGCCATCCAGCATATCTTTTCGCATTTGCCAGTAGCCCTTTGAATTGTAAATCTTATCTATTTTACCTTTGGATGGAACATTGTATTTTGAAATCAAAGGCTTTCCTCTATTTTCCATATAACAACAGATTCCATCTATTTGATTGTTAGCTTTTATGGGAATTATACCATTCCAAAAATATCTACAGTATATCGAGCAATTTAGGCCACCCTCTTCATCATCATTGTGCTCTTTTTGTCTTTCTAATGAAGTCAAATTATCAACTCTTACACCGGTTTCCTTTGACGTTTGCTCAACGTTGTTAATCTCCTCTTTTAAAACGTTGTCAGACACATTGTCCAATAAAAGATGTCGAAGATGTTGTTGTGTATCATTTAGCGTCATTGGCTGCAAGTAAACGGCTTCGATATGCTTAAACTGGCTAGCCATTCGAACAATTCCGGCTATTTCGTGAATATTTTTAGAGGATGCAACTACAGTTAAAACGATCTGCATATTATCGTTATATAACGACGCCGCTTCATCCCACTTAGTTATAACCTTCAGCACATGATCTAAATTCGCCGGGGGCCGCAAATAATGAAAAGTCTCATTTGTACACCCGTCTACTGAAAAGCCAATTTGATCAATGTATTTTACCATATCCGCTTGCTTTGGCGGTATGGTACCATTTGAAATAAATTTTATAAAACTATTTGGATAGGTCTTTCTTATATATTTTACAATTTCATAAACGTCTGGATTTAACAATGGCTCAGCGCCAACCAGCTCAAATATAATGTTGCTGTTTCTGTGATAACGTCTCATTTTTATCATTTTTTTACAATCTTTTAAAGTCGTATCATAAGGTGGCTCTCCATAGAAAGTGTGATTTTCGTATTTTCTATTAATATGAGGGCACATTATGCAATAATTGTTGCATTTGTTCGTAAGAGGGAGCGTTACCGAATTTAATGCGATGCTATATTTCCCTCGCAAGCCATCCTCGCAGAGTTTCCGCAGTTTTTCCTCGTTTAGCTTTAAATAGTCCATTATTAACGCTCCTTATAAAGTTTCTTGTACGTCTGAAATTAAAACATTTTTGATATTTTCTGCTGCACTTTCTCCATAGTCAAGCAAATATTGGTGAATTAGTTCGAGTCTTTTTTCTTTTAGAGGGTCTTGCTCATTGCGCAAAGCATCTAGCGTTGAAATCAAATCTTCCTTATTTTTTACAACATACATACCGTCGACAAGAACTTCCATAAGCGCAGAGAAATGTGGTGTTTTCGAACAAAATATAATTGGTTTTCCCGTGATAAAATACTCACCCAAAAGAGAAGTCTCATCTGCTACAAGTACGCTCGAATTTAAAAAGGATTCCACATAATCACCTGATTCATCGATTTGAGCGACGTCTTTATCAGTAAATTTACTTTTAAATTCATCTAGTTCATTTGCTGTCATTTTGCCGGTTTTAAGAAAATTTGAAAAAAACATAGGATGAGGCCGAAAAGTTACGCTAGTTCTGGAATGCCTCTTCACATATTGAAGTAATGTATCTTTATAGTCAAAAAAACTGCAATTCCCCTCAGAGCTATTCCACCGTGGTAACCATAAAATATTAAACTTGTCGCTATTAACTTGGTTGTTTTCCAACTTATCTCTTAGAACATCTAATCTCGGATACCCCATGTAAAGTAGATGCCTATCATCTAAATGTTTTATATGACTTAAATTTTTCTTAATGCCAATGCTCTCAAAACTGGTGGATAAAAATAGAAAATATAGCTGAGAACAGAAATCTTCTGGATTTGTAAACTTCTCAATCTCTCCGCCAATTATTCGCATACCATACGGAATGTAGCAAGTTTTAGAGTATCTTACTATGTTTCTTATCTGATAACCTTCATGACGATAATAATCATACGGCCTATTAAAAAACACATAATCAGGATTTAGCTTCTCTAAATCTAACCACTGATCGCGGGCCACATCATATGACTCAAGTATTTGTACATTTTGAGCTTTGCAACTTTCTTCTATATGAGGATTAATATACTTGTATGAACCATCTTTTTCGTAGTCTTTACACCATAAATTTATAACAAATACTTTAAAGCGCTTATCTTGTGAAAAATTCTCTACCAAACTTGCAAATGATTTGTATAAAGCCTGCTGTTCACACAAAAACACAACATTTATCGGTAAAATAATATTTTTCTTAAGTTCACTTCGCACTTTATTCAAAGTTTGTTTTAACGATAAAATCTCATTTTCTAAATAGGTATTTATTTGCTGAAATGCAGCAATGTTTTCCTTATGGCAGTCTTCAATATTAGTTAAGCGTACATTTATGTCATGCTCTAATTTTGTTTTGCTGGCTTGCAAGATTTCTAGTCTATCAGATAATTTTTGATGGTCTCTATCTAATTTTGCTTGGCTGTTTTTCAGATTTTCTAGTCTATCAGATAACTTTTGACGGTCTCTATCAATCTCTGCTAACTTAGATGAGAATGTATGCTCCATTAAATTTAAGTGCCGCAAATGGTGTAGCCATCTCTTTAGATGCTGTCGCTTCAAGAAAGTGAACGTTTTACAAAAGGGCTGTTATCTTGGGTTGGTTTTACTACTAAGTGGATTCCTTACGAAAACGTTGAGAGAACGCTAGGAAAAACCAAATGGTCATTTAAATCGCTTTTTAATTATGCCTTAAATGGATATATGTCTTTTGCAATTACACCATTGAGATTTGCAGTTTGGCTTGGCGGGCTAATTGATGTTGCTACTTGCATATGGGCAGTATATTTTATTGTAAGCTCCATTTTGACAGCCAATTTTGGTTCTGGCTATGCGACCTTGCTTCTTTTTATATCTTTTTTTGGCGGAACGACAATTCTTATTTTGGGAATAATAGGTGAATATTTAGCCCGTGTATATTTAGAAGTGAAAAGAAGACCTATTTATTTGCTTAAAGAAACGAATATCAATAAGGAGGGGCTCAAAGATGACAACGATTAGAAATGTCTTTGCAACAATGGAACGACTATGGTCGAATAAAAAATTTAAAGTTTCTTGTTTGGCGTCATGTATTATATGCTTAGCCGCTCATGCCTTCTCTTACTTCAATGTTAGCTTTATCCAAGATAGACAAGCATATTTTTCAGAACCAATTTTTAATAGTGCGCAAAGAGCAAAATGGTTTGCGCAGTATGTAGATTTATTGACATGGTATGCGTATTTACCCTGGCTCTTCGGAATATTGGTGATAATATTTTTGGCGATATCTGTCTATATTATTGTCGACGTTTTACAGGTAGAAAAGTCTTTAAGCATCTGGCTTATTGCCGGTTTATGCGCAGTGAACTCTTCTTTTTTATGTGCACATATTTACTGGCCACATGAAATTATTGCTTCATTACCCCTTGCCTGTTTATCAGTTTGGATTTGGAATAATGATAAATATAAACTCTTACTACGAGTAGTTTTGGAGGCCATATTTATAAGTCTTTCATTAGCAACTTACGGTGCGTACACTAGTGTTGGCCCTACATTGGTTATTTTGGCTTTAATGTTAGAGCTGTTTAGAGGGAAAAAGGCTAGATATGTGTTTAATCGTGGCATAGAGTATGTTTCTTCTTTTGTTGGAGGGCTAGTTCTATACTACATTGTGCTCAGACTTTTTTTGAAGTTTCAAAATATACCTTTATATCACTATATGGGCGAAGAGAGACTGATGTCTGTGGCATCAGTTAAAGACATTTTGGACTTTATCATTATCGCATACGAGCGTTCCTGGGAGATATTCTCTGGAAAGTATATCGGAGGTTTGCTTGGCCTATGGACTAAAACAATGTTAGTTCTTGGACTTTTAATATTCGTGATTTTAGTTTATGCTTTTAGAAAAAATTTAAAAGATAAGTCTAAATTCGCTATGCTAGTTTTTTTACTCGCGATGTTTCTTTATCTGCGGGACTAATTTATGTGATGTCTTTTAATAATGTCCACTTTCTTATGCTATTTACTTTTGCTTTGTTTTATGTGTGGATAATAAAAAGGGCCGAGCTTGCTTTGTGTGTAAACGATAAGTGTGTAATTAAGGACTCTTGCCGCAAGATTTTATCGATAGCTGCAACTTTGACTATGTTTTTAACTGGAGGATATATATACAGGGGCGTTATGGTTTCAAATATGGCATATGTGAAGCTTGACAGTAACTATACTGCGTCTAAAAGCATAGCTACGCGCGTTTTAAATCGTATTGAAAGTTGTGAAGGGTTTACCGGCGATGAAACAGTAATTTTTGTTGGTGACATTTCAAAATCAAGATATTTTCTAGGAACACAAAATTCAGAAAAACGTTACTTGAATATCTTAAATGGCTTAGGTGTTGCAGATAAATCAGCCGTTAATTCGTTTACCTATAATGGCGTATTTTATGGGTTTTTGAAAAATGTTATGGGTTCAAACCTTACGTTAGGCCTGTACTCTCCAGAGCTATATGTTAAAGAAGAGAACAACGAAATTAATGATATGCCTTTTTTCCCTGTTTATGGAAGTGTTAAGAAAATTCAAAATACCATTGTCGTAAAAATGCAGCAAGTGGAGGAGTGACATGAGGAATCCTTATATAGAGCTTTTTAGATTTTTAGGGACACTTGCTATAATGCTTTACCATTTTGAGTGGTTGTATGTTGGAAAATCTGTCTTTTTGACAAACCATTATATCTGGGTCGAAATGTTTTTTGTTTTATCGTGATTTTTTATTGCCTCAAAAGCTAGGCTGGCGGCAAGAGTGGGGGGGAGGCGCTAGACTTCTCTTTAGGCCAAATTAGAAACTTATATCCTGGGTATATACTCGGTTTTGCTGTGGCTTTTATTTCAAATTTGTCTCTGTCTAACGAATCTTTACACGCAACACAAATTTTGCAAAAACTTTGGTATGCGAAATTTTAGATTTTGCCTCTACAAATGATTGGATTTAGCCAAAGTCAGTTTGCGTATAATGTAGGAGGTGCAAGTGCATATGTGAGTGCTTTGCTAATCTGCAGTCCAATTGTTTACTGTTTTATCAGGGACTACTTAAAAGAGTTTAAGGTTATTGCGCCGATTTTTATAATTGCTATTTATTCTAGAATCTTAAATCTATATGGAAATTTATCGCAGTGGTGCGCATACGATAATATTTTGCCAGTTGGACTTTTTAGAGGTTTTTCTGGGTTATGCGTTGGTGCGTTATGTTTTTTGGTTCTTGTAAAAAGAATAGAAAAGTTGCCTTTGAAGGCGTTAAATCTCTTGTTAATAAGTGCGGTTACTTTTAGTTTCATTTTATTTAGCTTTGGTTCAGCAACAGATTTAGTACTTTGTCCATTTGTCTTTGGTGCAATAATATCTGTTCTTTATGTGTACAAATATAGTGGAAAAAGTATTTTTAGCAAAGTGTCGGTTTATCTTGGCCGTATTTCATATATGATTTTTGTCCTACATACGTCAATAATTTTAATAATGAGAGATTTTTTTAAATCAAAGCCTTCTTTAGGTATAATAGTTTTATTTTTTACTATTGAAATATGTTCTGCGATAATTGCTAATTTTATTTTGGAGAAACTCAAATATGGAAAATGTAACAGGTGATGCTTCTGCGTTCAACACAAAAAAGTGTGCCCTATTATTTTCGCTAAATATGGTCGTGAATTTTCTTAATTATGTGTGTCAAATATTTCTAGCACATACATTAAGCGTGCATGATTTTGGAACGATCAATAGTATTTTTTCCTATTTATTAGTTACTGGAGTTTTGGGAAATGCTTTAACTATGACGGTAGCTCAGCACATTTCGTCAATTAAAGTTAACTATAAAGATGAATTTAAACGGTATAATAAAACGTTGCTACAATTGATTTTAGCAACTATTTCTGTAGAAATAATATTTTTATATCAAATAAAATCGATATGTAGAATCAATGAAACAGTAACAGCTTTTTTAATGATAACATTAGCGGCACTGTCGTATTTTCTTCCCTATTATTCCGGACTTTTTTCAGGATTAGAATGTTTCGCCACATTAGGGTTATACTCTTTAGTTACTCCTCTGTATAAACTTTTTTCTGTTGCGATAGCGACGGTGTACAGAGAAAACTCTTTAAATGTGGCGTTATTGGGAATGTGTGTTGGTTCTATATTAACCGGAGTGATCGGGCACTTTTTAGCTAAGAAATATGTAGGTAGACAGAGCAATGATAGCTGCACAGATATAAGTAGAAGCAAATCCAGCACCCGTTTATTTGTATCTGTCTTATCAATGCTTTTTTAGTAATATACATGAATGTTGACTTGTTTATTGTCAGGTATGTGGCGGGAGAAACGGCAAGTGGCGTGTATAGTTCTGGTCTTTTTCTGGGACGAATTGTTTATTACTTTGCAACAACTATTGGAACGATGATTTTGCTAGCAGCAGTAAAGCTTAAGCAAAATGGAAAAAACACAAAAGTTATGCTAGCTAAAGTTTATATCGTTTTTTTTGTTTTTGCTTTATCATATTTAGTTCCAATTAATATTTGGGGGAAAACTATTCTCCCTTTGATTTTTGGCCAAGCATAGGCGAATAGTGATGTCTATATCAAATATATCGCTTATTTCTGTAGCTTTAAGTATACAAACTATTTCAGTTAATTATCTTATCGGAGTAAAAAAACAAGCCGTCTCAGTTATTCTTTTAGCGCTAGAGATAGCCTTGATTTTGATTTTTTCGCCATTATCGACTGTAACGTGTTCGCTTACTTGTATAGGGGGTATAGGTTTAATTATTAGCTTGGCCCTAATGATAATTTGCTTTATTGTAAAAGACAAATGTGTATTAAGGAGATAAAAATGAGAGACTTATACTTTTTTATAGGGACAGAAGCAGAGTTAATGAAGATGTTTATTGTTATTTCGAAAGCAAGAGAGAGAGATTTTAATTGTAAAATAATCAGCAGTGGCCAAAACGATATTAGCCAAAGCCCATTTATGAAGTTGTGTAAATCTCAAATAAATATTGATTTGTCTACTTTTAAGCCAAACAAAAAGGGGGGCCTATCTTATTTGCAATGGTTTATTAAGACTACAATGTATGGTGTTACATCGATGAGGACTATTGCAAAGGAATATTCAGAAAATAATAAGCCAGTAATAATTGTTCATGGAGATACTCTATCCAGTTTAATGGGTTCTATGATTGCTCGGAAATCGGGTTTAGCTTATTCACACGTTGAGGGAGGACTGAGATCTTTTAATTGGTTTAATCCTTTTCCGGAGGAACTTTGTCGCTTTTTTTCATCTAAGCATGCTGATGTTATATTTTGTCCAGGAAAACAAGCGGCAGAGACTGCGCGCAGTTTTTTCAATGGAAAAGCTGTTGATACTGTTTATAATACCAATATAGAAACTTTGCAATATGCTTTTAAAAATAATAAAAGCAATTTCTCTCCAAGAATTTACCAAGATAAATACTTTGTTTTGGCAATTCATAGGCAAGAAAATTTGTTAAGCAACAACTTTTTAGAATAGACTATTTCAAGTATTACGAAGTTGGCAAATAAAATGCATTGTGTCTTTGTTATCCATACGCAAACAGAGGATACGCTAAATAAATACGGTCTTATGGATAAAATAACAAGCAACAAGAACATAAGTATTGTTGGCAGGCTTCCATATCTAGAGTTCATAGATGTTGTTGATAAAGCGGAGTTTTTAATTGCGGATGGAGCTGGAAATCAGCAAGAAATGTTTTATATGGGAAAACCATATTTAATTCTCAGAAAAAGTATCGAAGAAAACAGTGAAGGGTTAGGTCAAAACGCCATATGCTTTCAAGAAGATTTCAATATGATATCTAATTTTGATGAAGAATATTTTAACTTCATATGTCCAAAAGTAAAATTTGATATTAACCCAAGTGATATAATTGTAGAGAACTTGTTAAGCAATACGGAAGATAAAAAAGTAAAGGTTCTCCCAATAATCAAAAAATGACGGGTAAAACCGTCATTTTTTATGCCACAAAACCCGATGGCAACTTGATTTTTAATAATTGCGAAATCGATAGTGCGACTAATGGAATTGTGACATTACAATTGACCTCGCAAATGTCGATTGTACCAGGAATTATGCGAGATTGTGAGTTTCACATTTTGGATGAAGAGCTTACAAAACTTAAAGTAAAAGGCTTGTCGATTGAAATTGCACGTTGCACCGATTTTGAAACTGCAATCGAAAGCACGTCTGAGTTTACAGCCTTAACTCAAGCGCTAGACGAAGTCAACAAGGTGATGGAGGCATACTCTGAGGAAAATATCATGGGCAAAATCACGTCCATGGATGGCGAGGGATGTGGGCTAGACGCTGATTTGCTTGATGGAAAACACGGCTCAGAGTACGCAACGGCCAAGCAAGGCGAAAAAGCAGACAGCGCGGTTCAAGGCATAAAGGCAAATGGTTTAGTGCTCCCCATAGATTCGGCCAACGCAGTAAATTTGACGCCGGAGAACCTCAACGTTGTGCCGATTGGTAGAACTGTAAACAACAAGGCGTTGTCAAGCGACATAACGCTTTCTTACTCGGATGTTGGTGGCGCTTCAAGCGCCCAGGGTTCTAAGGCTGACAGTGCAATCCAAAGAGTTCGTGGGAACGGAACAGCGATTTTGCCCGATGAGAGTAGAATTGTTAACATCACGCCTGAAAATATTGAAGCGGTGCCAATTACGCGGTGCGTGGCCGCACGGGACAAGTCGCGCACAGAGCGTCATTAAAATTTCTATTTTCGTTCACGCGAATCGGTGTTGATCTAACTTATTTCAATTGCAAGGAGAATAAATGCTGCCTCAATTGAGCATGGAAACAAGGCCAATTCGGCGATACAATCAATTCAAGGAAAAGGCAAAATCATTCAGCCGGATTTTAATCGATCCGTCGTAATAACGCCTGAAAACATAGGTGCCGTGCCGGTTGAGCGGTGCGTGACCGCACTGGACGAGTCGCGTTAAGGCTTAAATCAAATTTAAATCTGCTCTGTCGCGCAATATGAAAAGCGCGTGAAATAGGACTTTTTGTTTACTTGTGACTTAGAGCGCGAAATCGTTTCTTTTGCGAGCTTTTCTTTTTGCAAAGAAAAGCGGGGAGCAAGGGCAAAGGCAGATTCAGCTGTTCAAGGCATCAAGTTAAATGGAACGTTACTTGAGACCGATGGCCAAAACATTGTCGATGTAATCGTAAGTGGAAGTTCGACCGTAACATACGAAGCAGAAATTAGCACTAATTGGGAGACATCAGAAAGCGGTGAGTATATACAAAGCGTTGAAGTAGCCGGAATTTTAGCCACGGATAACCCGATTGTTGACGTAGTTTTAGACGCTTTAAAAGACACAGCTTTGAGCCAACTGGAGGCTTGGAGCTGTGTTTCTAAAATCGAAACTTCAGATGGAAGCATAACCGTGACCTGTCTTGAAGAAGCGCCAACGGTCGCAATACCAATCCAGTTGAAGGTGGTGAAATAAATGGGAAATGCAATTATATCAAGAAGAGAACAGCGAGAACTAAAGAAAACCCAAGAGAATTACGATTTCGAAGAAAAATTATTGCCAGAAGAATTGAAGAGTTGTACAACTAAATACACCTGTTTCTTACCAAACGGAGATGTCTTAATCAGCGGTTATGGCGAAGATATTGGAATTTGGCACTTTGAAAAAGAGAGCAGTTCCTTTTATAAATTATATGACGAAGGCTATTGGTCGACATTTCAACTTCTAACAAATGGCGACTGTCTAATCGTAAATAAAAGTGACTCCGAAATAACGGGAATCCTATTTTATAATAGTTCAGAAAAGTCTATTGCGAAAATTTATGATGAGGGCTATAAATGGGAATATTTCTATGAGTTAAGCAATGGGGATGCCTTAATCAGCAATTCCGCTTCTTCGGTAACGGGTATATATGTATTTAGTCATTCGACAAAGTTGATAACAAAAGCATATGAAAGTGGATACAATTGGAGATACTTTTCTGAATTGTCTGACGGAAACTGTTTGATTAGTTCCAGTACAAGTTCGTGTGTTGGACTTTTGCTTTATGATTGTGTGACAAATCAGATATCTGTAGCCTATTCAACCGGCTATTATTGGCGATACGTTTACAAATTATATAATGGCGAACACTTGATATCAGGCGAATATTCGTCCTCATCGGGTATTTTAAAATACAGTCCAGCAACAAAAAGTATTTCTCTGGTTTATGATTCTGGAAATGGTTTCGCATACTTCTTTGAACCTACTCCGGGAAAATGTTTAATTGGAGCAAATGCGTGGCAAGGCGCTGGCCTGTTTTTATATGAGGAAAGTTCCGATACGGTTACAAAAATTTTAGATATAAATGATTACGGTTGGAATCACTATCAAAGTTTGCCAGATGGTGATTTTTTGATTGCCAACAATAACACAAGTAGTTCTGCGGGAATTTTATATTACAACGCTAGCGACGATTCAGCTATAAAGCTTTTTGATGAAGGTTCCTCGTGGGAAAATTTTTTCGAGTTACCTAATAACGACTATCTTATAGGAAGCAGTAACGTTTCTGGAGTTGGCGTCTCAAATATAGGAATGCTTTATTTCAACTACGCAAATAAATCAGTTACAAGAATATATGAAACCGGTTATTCTTGGGAACTTGGCCATAAGCTTGCAAGTGGAGATTGGCTTATTGCTGGAGATAGAGCGAGTGGAGTTTTACTATATGACACAACAAATAAAACTTTAACAAGTATTTATGAGGCTAACTCTGGCTGGACAGATTTTTACGACCTACCAGATGGAGATTGCCTGATTATCGGAAGTAACTATGGCACATCTGCAGAAGTGTTGTTATATAGCGCTTCAAGCAAGACAATAACACAAATTTATGAGCAAGGAGTTTATTGGAAAAACTTTTTTGAATTGCCGAATGGAAATATTCTAATTACAAGTAATAAATCTTGGGCAACTACCGGTGTTTTGCTTTTTGATATCAATTCTAAAACAATATCAAGAAAAATTAATTACGGCACGAAATATTCTATTTTATCAAATGGCGAATTGATATCATCCGAAATCGATGTCCTTTCTGTAAATGTTTCAAATTATAGTTTGGGGCAATATATGGGTGGCACGGTTAATGGCGATTATATTTTTGCAGAAACAAAAGTTCAAAAAATTTCTGATGGTTCGGTTTGCAATTTGAATGACACATACAGTGTCTCATACCTTTCTAAGTACAATATTGCAGTTGGTTCGAAATTTATAGTTTATAAAAATTAAAGGGGAATTTAACATGAAAGTATTTATTGGCGGTGCGTGACCGCACTGGACATGTCGCGGCGCGGAGCCCGCGCAAGCTACGTCGCGCTAAGGCTTTGCGTGAACAATTAGCGCACTTACGCGGAAGAATCTCAATCTGGCAGTACGTAAAAACCGTGTGAAATTGGGCGTTTTATCTACTTGTGACTTGAGACGCGAAATCGTTTCTTTTGCCTAGCTTTTCTTTTTGCAAAGAAAAGCGGTGGGCGTGGCTTAACAGGCTACGTCGTGCTAAATTTTTTGCTAATCCAAAAGGCTCACTCACGCGGAAGGTGCTTAGTGCAGGATTTGATGGTTTGAAATTTATAATCTATAAAAATTAAGGAGGCTATTCTTATGAAAGTATTTATTGGTGTAGGACACGGAGGGAGCGACCCGGGAGCTGTTAGCCACTTGGTAGAGAAAGATGTTAACTTGGTGGAAGCACTGGCTTGCCGAGATTTTTTAGAGGCGCACGGTGTGCAAGTTTTGATGTCGCGAACAAGCGATGAAGATGACCCGTTGATAGATGAAATAAAGGAATGTAACGCATTCAACCCAGATTTAGCGGTTGATATTCACAACAATGCAGGCGGCGTAGACGGGTTTGAGGCATATTATCATTACAAAGGTGGAACCGGTAAGGCCCTAGCTCAAAACATTGAAGCCGAGGTTAAGGCAATCGGACAAAACTCGAGGGGCTGTAAAATTCGCTTCAATTCTGACGGAACAGACTATTACGGTTTTGTTCGAGAGACGGCTTGCCCGGCGGTAATTGTTGAGGGCTGTTTTGTGGACAACACGTCAGACGTTCAAATTGCTGATTCACTGGAAGAACAAAAAGCCTTTGGTGTAGCTTATGCCAAAGGTATTTTAAAAACATTGGGGATATCAGTAAAAGAAAATTCAGCTCAATCAAAACCTTCATCAAGCGCGAAGTATTATGTTCAGGTTGGAGCTTATGCAAGCAAAGAAAACGCCGAAAAACAACTACAGAAAGCAAAAGACGCCGGATTCTCCGACGCATTTATACGCGTGGGCCTAGCTTAATAAATTCTAGATTGAACTCAACGCGAGCAGATAAAATATATGTCTGTATTTTGTAGTATTGTACGCAGATTAACGGTTCTTGTGGTGCGTGGCCGCACTGGACATATCGCAGCGGAAAGCCCGTGCTGGCAACACCGCGCTAAAGTTTTGAATAGACATTAGTTCAATCACGCGGCAGGAGTTTGTTCAGATACGTGATTGATGGAAAAAGGCACCCTTAAGTTTGAGCGGGAGTTAAAAGCTAATTGGTTGCAGAATGTTAAAAAACGCGTGAAGAGAACCTTTTGTTTATTTATAACATTTGGGCGCGAAATCGTTTCTTTTGCGAGCTTTTCTTTTCGCAAAGAAAAGCGGAGGGGAGAAAATATGGAGAACAAAACCTTTGGAATAGCTTCTTTTGCAATTCTGATTGAAGCGATTATTACATACTTTAATCAGTTTTTTGTGCAAGAAAATTTCTGTTGGCAAATGCTATTTAGCATAGCTTTGGGCATCGTAATCGCGGTCGCTTATAAGCTGGATTTACCGGCGCATTTTAATCTAAACTCGCAGATTCCGTACGTTGGCTGTGTGTTAACGGGAATTCTGCTGTCGCGTGGGAGTAACTACCTTTTCGACCTCCTCAATAAAATTTCTAAAATATAAAATGGCATAAAAATAGCGTCTCCTACTTTTTGAGGTTGGAGGCGCTTTTTTATTTGTAAGGGATGGGATTGTTCGTTAAGTCTAAGAGATAATCTACACTTGTTCCGTAAAACTTTGCCAGCTTAATCAATATTGGAGCTGTCCACTCTATTTTTCCAGTTTCATATTGCGAATAAGTATTTTGAGCGACACCTAGAAGCTCTGCCAAAGTTTGTTGTTTTACATCTCTATCTTCTCTCAAATCTCTAATATTCTTAAAAATCATAATATTCACCTCAAGAATATTATGACTTATCTGTAAAACAGATATTGATTTTTATCTGGAATACAGATAAAATATTGTTTAGCAAACCATAAATTATAAAGAGGAACTGAAAGTGTACAATCATAAATACATACAAAGTAAAACCGAACTTGCAGAAAATATGAGGTTTATCCGTGAGTGTTTCGGATTTACACAACAAGAAATAGCCGAGCAGTTAAGTGTAGACCGCTCAACATATGCGTATTACGAAGCCGGGAAAACAGAGCCTAGTTTACAAAATCTACTCAAACTGTGTGAATTTTATAATCTTGAGATTACAGATCTGATTACCAAAGGTGGGGTACAGCATGCTCGCCTTGGTATGACTGGCTCGTAAATAAAAAAGCTCCCTAATTACAGGGAGCCAAAACTTTAGCCAACGATAGCTTCAAAAAATCCTAATACTTTGTTTTTGTGATTCACACTCATTGCTCTGAATTTGCATATCAAATCCGCTTCATCTGGTTTTAGATTACCAATCATCAAATCATTAACTGGGGTTTTTACATTATTACTGCGATATTAGTGCTATTTTGATTCATGGTTGTGTCTCCACGTCTGGCTAAAATTCTATAACTTTGGTCGCGATTTTTTCAGAGAAAATTTTATCGTGCTCAACAAAAATCATAGTTGGTTGGTATTTTAAAATTAAATCTTCCATTTGAATTCTAGATAAAACATCAATAAAATTCAAAGGTTCATCCCAAATGTAAATATGCGCCTCCTCACACAAGCTTTTTGCAATTAAAACTTTTTTCTTTTGCCCCCCACTAAAATTTTCTATATCTTTTTCAAATTGTATTCTTGAAAAATCAAGCTTTCTGAGAATTGCTTTAAATAGACTTTCGTCAATGTTATATTTTTTAGAAAAATCCTTAAGATTTCCACTTAGACTCGAGGTATCTTGTGAAACATAAGAGATTTTCAAATTACTTGCAATATTTAAGTTGCCAGAAAAGTCAATACTCTCACCTAATATTAACTTTATTAAGCTACTTTTGCCGCAACCATTTTTTCCGCGCAGCCACACCCGGTCTCCAGCCTCCACTGAAAAGCTAATCGGTGCAAATATATTTTTTTCGTTGTAAACAATGGATAAGTCTGTTATTTCAACTAAAACATTTTGGTGATGTCTTAATGGACTTATTTTCAAATCATCGGCCGTATCAATATTTTTCAAAAGCTTATTCTTTTCTTCAATTGATTTTTCTTTTCTGTTTTGTGCAGAAATGGAACGTTTCATCATTTTGGCAGCCTTGTGTCCAACAAAGCCTTTGTCAACTTTATTATCTGTTTGTCTCGAAACCCGACGTTTAGAGGATTCAGTTTTATCCGACCAATTTGCTGTACGCCTAGCAGACTCATTTAATCGGTCTATTTCCTTTTTTAATTTTTCATTTTGAGCAAGTTCCATATTGTCTTGGTCTTCTTTGTTTTGCCACCAAGAAGAATAATTCCCTTTTTGAATTTCGATATTGGTGCGATTTATCGATAAAACGTGGTCAATGCAAGAGTCCAGAAATGCTCTATCATGTGAAACCAAAATAAAGCCTTTCTTGCCATTCAAATATTTCGAAACTACGGCACGTGATTCCATGTCCAAATGGTTTGTTGGTTCATCAATCAACAAAAAATTATCCTCTTTTAAAAACAGAATCGCTAATAAAACTTTAGTTTGCTCGCCATTAGAAAGCGATTCGAAGGGACGAAATAATATCTCTTCGCTCATTTGAAGTAAGGAAATTTCTTTGCAAAGTTTCCAAAATTCATAATTAGGATAAATAAACTCCGCTATATCGCAAGAATTTTGAGACTTATTTTGAATCTCAAAAGGAAAATAATCGAACTCTACAGGAGCTGAAATTTTTCCACTATACTCAAACTTCCCTAACAAAAGTTTTAAAAAAGTCGTCTTTCCTCGACCATTTCGCCCAATGAAGCCTAATTTCCAATTGGTATCAATTGAGAAAGACACGTCTTCAAAAACATTGTCATATGTGCCATCATAGGCAAAAGTTAATTCTGAGACTGTTATACTTGACATAAAAATCACCGCCTTTGACATGTGAACCGTTTTTTACATTATACTACAAATTAAACATAAGTTTCAACCATCAATTGTAATTTGCACAATAAGTTTAACAATCTAAAGGTGCTTCACAGTTGATAACCGATAAGTACACTTTTGTTTTCTAAAATTTAAATTTACCGCTTACCATTACGAATTTATCCATAGAAATATGCGACCGAATAAAATCGATCGTTTTTTTATGCCCTTTCACAACATATAGTTCGGCGTTTTCTCTGAAAAACACATGAATTTACTCGAGCTTACAATAAATCTCATCCAATCCTCGACGTTGAAATTGGAAGAAAATGGTTAATATTTAGGTGTTAGCAAATCAATTTAGGTAAATACGCCAGAATTCAACTTTATTCGTTGTTATTTAACCTTTCATCCCGAGGAAGTACAAAAAAACAGAAAGTGTGTAACCTTTGTCCGTACTAGGTGCATCACAAAAAAGGAGGATTTAAGTATTGCCTAACGTAGAAAAATAAAATATCTCTACATAAAATCGATGTAGGCATTGGGTCATTGCACCTAAATTAAATAAAGCAGAGTTTTATACACGTTCAGTTACGCGTATGTAGAACTCTGCTTTTTTATTTGGTCGAGGTGCGAAAGCTGCTTAATTGTCACCTTCCTCCGAGTTCTCGTTTAAGTGCGGATAAAAAGTTATGAGAGATTGGTTTTTCTGTAAAAACAGTAGTTCTCGTAAGATACGTAAGCGCGTGAATGAAACACTAAAAGTTACTGAAAGTTTTGTGCGCGACTTGGCTCCAGCGCCTCGTTGGTACTACATACGTTATCCGTAGCTATCCGAATTGTTTGAAAAAAATCAAATAATTTGGAGGTACGGCAATGAAAAACCGTAACGAGAATATAAAAAATAAACTGGCTTACTTTTATAAAGTTATAAAAAATCTGGATATAAAGGACAGCATTAAACAATCAAAAATCAATGAACACGAAACGCCACTTGATGAAAATTTGGACAAGCATTTAGAAGAACAAAATTTACTGGGCTGGATTGAACTAATTGAGAATCAAAAACTATATAAGGCAGTGAAAAGTCTATCTGTCGAAGACCAGACTTTTATC
>JAZQHA010000098.1:0-9906 GCA_045540315.1 Acutalibacteraceae bacterium
GGCTACGATTTTTCTGAAGAAGAGTTGCTCGCGTACGAAAAAAACGCAGTTCAAAAACTTTCGAGTGAAGAATTACTCAATGTAAGTGGTGGTATTTCTTGGAAATCTGCACTTTTGTCCGGAGGCCTTTTCTCGTTGGCGATTCTTGGCTTTGGTTCAACATCATCTTTGCAAGCTGATGCTGTTATTCCCAAGGCAGATGTCGAGAGCGCAACGGAGAGGCTGGTTATGGAGGGAACTTACGCAGCATTGGAAGAAGAGCTTCCGCAGCACCCGAGTATACCAGAGTTGCTGAAGATAATCTCAGTGGAAAACACAACTGAAGAGCAAAAAACTGATGCAATTCAATTGATTGCATATATGGCTCAAGAAGACAAAAAAGATATCATAAAAGCTTCACTTGAGCAACTAAAGAATACTTTGCCAGATGATTCGGCTGTGACTGAGGATTATGTGAATGATGTTTTGGACAAGGTGTATTATGATGCTATCGGTGAGGAAGCGGCTGCAGATACCCCTATGCCTGATTTTGAGCGAACTAGGGAGATGGTGGTTGCAGCAACCGAGGAGCAGGTTGCTGCCGCTGAAGAGCAGGTAGCACGAACAACCGTGGCTCAAGACCAAAGTACTGCTGCACGTATGCAAACTGATTATGCATACATGTTGAATGCTTGGAATGCCGCTGAAGCTTTGGCTTTATCGATGACTGAGGTTCCGCAAAATTTCAGGTTCTTTAATCCTACAAATTGCCCGACTCTAGTGAAAAATGACGGAGAAAAATACTATCATTGGAAGTACAATGAAGATGGCGGTCCTGGTTTTGGGGAATATATGAGAATTTTGTTTCCCAGCTCAGCTGGTGAGCTGGGAACTGGCGGAGGAGCACCGAATATTCCTGCGCTTGTGCGTGACTGTAATCCAACACCGGAGCTAATGGGGCAAATCGCGGCTATGTTTTACACATATAGGATGGCTGGCGAAGATCAAAAAGCGGCAATGATGCAAAATCTGGATGAGATTATAAGGGGGCTAAAAAGCAATAAAGTTAGTGAAGATAAGGCTACTCTCGAAGCTAAGCGACAAGAAGTTGAAACTAAATTTACGGAATATATTAATGCTGTTAAAGGGTTTGTAACGACAAATGAGGATTTAATCAATACAATAATTGATAACACCGTAAAAGAAGACGGACGTGCGAGCGCGAAAGAAAAATTCCAAGCCAACAAGTGGCGTTGCCTGCTCGATATTTGTAACGGATGCGCATGCATCCGTTGGCCCAACCTGCGAGGTTTACTCGCAGGTTGAGCGGCCTTGCGGCCCGCACGATGGAAAAAGCACAATTTAAATTTTGAAAATACACAAATCTGTTACTTTTGTTTTTCTTCAACAGGGGGAGAAATATTGAGATTTAAAACTTTGAAATTAATTCACATAGCAATGTTTGCGGCGCTTGCAACTATTGTGTCTTTGTTTAGAATACCGATATTTTTTGCGCCTGGCTTTTATAAGATAGATTTTAGCAATACTATTGTTTTAATTAGCGGATTTTCGCTTGGTCCAATGGCAGGAATTTTGACGAGCTTTTTTAAAGCTGTGCTCAAATTTACTGTAAAGGGCTCGTCTACTATGGCCATAGGCGAGTTTGCTAACTTTATTATAGGTATTTCGCTTGTCTTACCATCAGCCTTAATTTATAAAAAATATCGTACATTTAAAGGTGCATGTGTTTCGATGTGCTTTGGAATTTTATGCGCGGTGTTAGTTTCAGCTTTAACTAACTATTTTGTTTTATTGCCGTTATATGAAAATTTGCTAGGTATTTCTGAAACAAAGATTATTTTGATTGCCCAGAGTATAAATCCATTAATAACCGATAAAGTTACGTTTATTTTATGGACTGTGATTCCTTTTAATTTATTAGAAGGACTGCTTGTTTGCACGTTTTCTTTAGTGCTATATAAAAAATTATCTGGTTTAATTAACAATTCATTAAAAAAATAACACATTTCGCAAGAAATAAAACTTAACCAAAATTTAAAACAAAAAATCTATATTGACAATTTCGACAAATGATGATAATATAAAAGAAATTATTTATCAAAAAAGATATGCGACAAAAAGCGGTCAAAACTTGTAAAAAAATTCAAAGGAAAGAGGTTGTTAAATATGAAAGAAGGCTTATTTAGAAAGAAAAATTTGGATAGAATCTCCTCACCGGAGCAGCTGAATGACTACATAAAGGTTTCTAACCCAAGCGTATGGCTTATTATTGGAGCGTTGGTGACTATCGTTGTTGCTTTTTCAATTTGGTCTTTTAGTGGAACAATAACGGCTGAAGTGTCTGGTACTGGTGTTTTTCAGAGTAGTGCTACAGAAGTTGCGGATACGATTATTTGTTATGTCGATGCCAATCAAGCGCATAAAATTTCTGAAGGTATGCCAGTACGCATATACGATAAGTCGCATCAAATGGAGGCATACATAAATGGAGAGGTTTTACGAGTTTCTCAAGCAGTAGTCAAGCAAGAAGATATTAACCAAGCTTACGCAAGTGAGTACATAGCTGACAGCATTTTAAATTCGGAATATGGAGTAGGAGTGTTAATTAAAGTTAATAAAAATTCAAACGGAGAATATACTTGGGCTAACGACGAAAAAGGCGACGAGGCTTTTATTAAAGTCGATGGCTTATGTGGCGTTGACATTGTAACTGAGTCGATTGCTCCGATAAAATTTTTATTTGCGCAGTCTAACTAAAGGAGGGATTTATAGTGTTTAAGAGAAACTCTGGTGTCGCTAAAGTCCCTGTGGTTATGCAGATGGAGGCCTTGGAATGTGGAGCTGCGGCACTTGCTATGATTTTAGCTTATCATGGTAAGTGGGTTCCGCTTGAAAAAGTTCGAGCAGATTGTGGTGTTTCCAGAGATGGTAGTAATCTCAAAGATATGGCTGATGCAGCTGCTGCCTATGGTTTAAAGGTTGACCCATATCGCTGCGGTATGGATGACATAAAAACCTTACCGGTTCCTGCAATTATCCATTGGAACTTCAACCATTTTGTTGTGCTCAATGGTTTTAAAAAGAATAAGGCTGTTATAAACGATCCGGCCAGGGGTACGGTTGAGGTCCCGCTAGAAGACTTCGACAGGGCCTTTACCGGAATTATAGTTTGCTTTGAGAAGACCGAGGATTTTGTAGCCGACGGCAAGAAGAAAAGTGTTTGGTCCTTTGCTAAGACTCGTCTTAAAGGTACGCTTGTGCCGTTTATATTTGTTATTTTAACGGGTTTACTTGTTACATTTATTGGCATTGTCAATCCGGTATTTACGAGAATTTTCATGGATAGAATTCTCACTGGAGAGAATCCAGAATGGCTCGCGCCTGTGTTGACTGGCATGGCCGCGCTTGTAATATTTCAAATTATCGTGCAGGCCATCAACATTGTTTATATGCTGAAAATTAAAGGCAAACTCGCAATTGTTGCGAATTCGATGTTCATGTGGCATGTTTTGCGGTTGCCGATGCACTTTTTTTCTCAGCGGCAAATAGGTGATATCGCGATGAGACAAGCCTCAAATGAAAGCATTGCTGAGGTGTTAATTCAAAGTTTAGCGCCGATTTTGCTCAACGCAATTATGCTAGTTTTTTATTTTTTCATGGTTATAAGAATTAGTTGGCCATTGACGCTTTTAGGTTTAACGGCGGTTATCATCAATATGTTTATGGCGAATTATATTTCAAAAAAGCGTATTAACATTACTCGGGCTCAGTTGCGCGATGCAGGTAAATTAGCGTCAACGACTGTATCTGGCATCGAGATGATAGAGACAATTAAATCCTCTGGTGCGGAGAACGGTTTTTTTGAGAAATGGGCAGGATATCAAGCCTCGGTAAACACATCTGTGGTGAAGTTTTCCAAGCTAAATGAGTATATCGGTGCAATTCCGGAAGTTATTCAGGGTTTTGCCAATATGGCGGTTTTACTCATTGGTGCAATGTTCATCATGCAAGGTGAGTACGGATTTACTGCAGGTATTTTAATGATGTTCCAAGGCTATTTGAGTAAATTTCTTGAGCCGCTTGAGTCATTTCGAGGAATTGGTCAGCAAATGCAGGAGATGCGTACCGATATGGAACGCATTGAGGACGTTATGAACTATGAGCCAGATGTAACTTATGAAGATATAGAAATTGATGACAACGCAGAATACTCAAAGCTAACCGGTGACATGCAAATGAGAAACATTAATTTTGGATATAAGCCGTTGGGTGAGCCGTTAATTAAGGACTTTAACTTGACGTTGAAACCTGGCTCAACGGTGGCGTTTGTTGGTGCATCTGGTTGTGGAAAGTCGACTCTTGCAAAATTGATTTCCGGCCTATACAAACCCTGGTCTGGAGAGATAATTTTCGATGGTCAACCGATTTCAGAGATTAACCGAGAAATTTTTACAAGTTCGGTAGCCGTCGTTGACCAAGATATAATTTTGTTTGAGGATACCATCTCTGAGAACATCAAGATGTGGGATAAATCTATTAGCGATTCGGCAATGATTGCCGCCGCGAAAGATGCGCAGATTCACGAGGACATTATGCAAAAAGATGGTGGTTACAGCCACAAAATTTTAGAAGGTGGAAAGAACTTCTCAGGAGGACAACGCCAACGCATAGAAATTGCGCGAACCTTGGCGAAAGACCCGACGATTATTGTGTTGGATGAGGCAACCTCGGCGCTGGATGCTAAAACAGAGAACGAAGTCATTGAGGCGATTACTAGTCGAGGCGTAACGTGCATTATTGTTGCGCATAGACTGTCTACGATTCGCGATTGTGACGAAATTATTGTCCTTGATAAGGGACGAGTTGTTGAGCGAGGTACTCACGAGGAATTGTTTGCAAAGAACGGAATGTATACGCAGTTAATTACCACTGAATAAAAAGAAAAGAGGTGAGTGTTAATGAGTTGGTTTAGTGAGCAGATAAAAAAGAGAATGCGCCGAGATAAAGAGGAGTTTGAAAACTCCTTTGTAGAGTTGTCGTCGGTAGTTCTTGGTGAGTCGGCGATAGCACAGGCACTTAATAATGACAGACAAAAGACCCAAAACGCCATAGAAGAAATATTAAAGTTTTATAACGCGAAAGTTATAGAAATTCCAGATAAGCTTGAGGATATGAATGAGCAGCTTGAATATATGTTGCGGCCAACTGGAATAATGCGTCGTACTGTTGACTTGACAGGTAAGTGGTGGACGAGCGCCGTTGGAGCGTTTTTAGCACAGACCAAGTCTGGTGATACAGTTGCGTTGATTCCGGATGGCGGAAAAAGATATAGCTTTTTCGATTACGAGACAGGTAAGCGTATACGAGTAACCGAAAAAACAGCAGATTTACTTGAGAGACAAGCATTTTGTTTCTACAAGCCATTTCCGCTGAGAAAATTAAAGTTAATGGACATAAGTAAATTTATTTTATCGACGTTAAGCCGCTCGGACATCTTGTACATCATATTTATGTCACTTTTGGTTCAAGTTGTTGGAATGATTTTGCCGTTTGTAAATAAGCTCTTGTATGGCGGAATTATCCCAATTGGTAAGGTTAGTCTGTTATTACCGTTCGCATGTTTGCTTATTGGAATGACGGTCTCGCAGACGCTTATCCGAATTGTAAATAAACTGGTTAGCGCGAGAATAAGCATGAAGATGAATGTTTCAATTCAAGCGGCGACTATGAGTAGAATTATATCGTTGCCGGCAAATTTTTTCTCAAAGTATAGTTCTGGAGACTTGTCTTCTCGTGTCGAGGGCATGCAACATATATCTTTAATGTTGAGTGAGATGTTTTTTGGGCTTGGTTTGTCGACTTTATGCTCATTTGTATACATCTTTCAAATGAATCAATACGCGCCTCAGCTGGTAATTCCGGCGATAATTCTTGTCATAGTACAGTTGGCACTAAATATTATTAGTACGCTAATGTTAATTAAGCTTAATCGAAAAAAGACAAACATAAAAATAAGGCTCACGTCGCTTATTTACTCATTATTCTCTGGAGTACAAAAGATTAAGCTTTCTGGTGCAGAGAGAAGAGCATTTTCGAAGTGGGCCTCAACGTACAAAGAGGGTGCCGAAATAGATTACAATCCACCTATGCTTATAAAAGTGTTGCCAATGATTTCTACGGTCATTTCGATGGTTGGTATGATTGTTTTGTATTTCATTGCCGGGACAACTAATGTAAGCTTATCGAGTTTTATTGCTTTCAATACAGCCTACTCCTTTGTAAGTGGCGCGCTTATGTCGTTGGCTCCACTGTTTACAAAGGTTTCGGAAATGAAGCCGATAATTGAGGTAGTACAACCACTACTTGACGCAGAACCAGAAGTCAGCGAAAACAAGCAAATTATTACAAATTTATCTGGTGCTATTGAGCTTAATAATATTTCATTTAAGTATGATGACGACGGGCCGTTGGTTTTAGACAACATTAGTTTAAAAATCGAGCCTGGTCAATATATTGCAATTGTTGGTAAAACAGGTTGCGGTAAGTCCACCTTGATGCGTTTGATGTTAGGCTTTGAGTCGACTAAAAATGGTGCAGTTTACTACGACGGACAAGATATTAATACTCTGGATTTAAAAAGTTTGCGTCAGCACATTGGTGCAGTTATGCAAAACGGTAAGCTGTTTCAGGGAGATATTTTTTCCAACATTATAATTGCAGCTCCGTGGTTAACTTTAAATGACGCCTGGGAAGCCGCAAGGTTAGCGGGCATAGAACAAGACATAAAAGACATGCCCATGGGTATGCATACGCTTATCTCCGAAGGTAGCGGAGGCGTCTCTGGGGGGCAAAAACAACGTCTCATGATTGCTCGTGCAATTGCACCGAAGCCAAGCGTGTTGATGTTCGATGAGGCTACCAGCGCATTGGATAACATTACTCAAAAGCAAATTTCCGAGTCGTTAGATTCTTTAAAGAGTACCCGAATTGTTATTGCGCACCGTTTGTCGACAATTAAAAACTGTGACCGAATTATTGTGATAGATGGTGGTAAAATTATTGAGGATGGAACTTTTGATGAGCTAATAAATAAAAAAGGATATTTTGCTGAACTCGTTAAACGGCAGCAGATAGGTGAACCCAGCTAAAAAAGTAAAAAGAATCCCCGCGCGATATAGTGCGGGGATATGTTTATTAATGTTGTCTACATATTTGCTTAGAGCGTGTTGTCAAAAAAATTTAGAGATAAGCCACTGATATTGGATAGAGTTGTTAGCAAAATAGCTGAAATATTTTAAAGCAAAAAAAAGCATTGTCTTCATTTTTTTCGAAGTATAATATCAACAGCATATTTCGTTAGGACAGAGATAATTTAATTGGCTAATTTGTTGTTCGTGCTTCCAATATATTCGAGGTACTCGTTTGCTCACCAAGCAGAGAATTTCGTAATTAATGGTATTTGAAATAGTTGCTAATTCGTCTACGCTTATATTCGTGCCGTTACTCGGCCCAAATACAGTAACGACGCTATTTTCCTCAACGTTGTCGATATCAGTTACATCCAACATGGTTTGGTCCATGCAAATACGGCCGATTACTGGAACTCTTTTCCCCTGAATTAACATACAAGCCTTACCGGATAAAGAGCGCAAATAACCATCTGCGTAGCCAATTGGAACAGTTGCGATTTTAGAATTTCTCTTTGTAATGAATGTTCCACCATAGCCAATAGCAGTATTTTTAGGAACATTTTTTACTTGAGATACTACCGTTTTTAAACTCATTGCGGGTTTTAGATTGAAATTATTTTTTAATTCATTTGAGGGACTCAAACCATATAAAATGATTCCAGCCCTGACCATATCCAGATTGGCTTGAGGGTAGTTTAAAATGCCTGCGCTGTTGCTACAATGTCTTAGTTTTATATCTATGCCTTTTTGAGATAAACTGCTACATATATCATTGAATTTATTCAATTGGTTAAGCGTAGTTTGTTTACCAGCTATCAATTCATCTGAAACAGAAAAGTGTGTAAATATGCCTTCTGGGACAAGGTGCGGCAAGGTAGATACCTTAGCAAGAGTCTCTATTATATCAGTTTTTTTGGTGTTATCATTAAAAACAAATCCAATTCGACTCATGCCCGTATCAATTTTAAGATGTATTTTTACGTTAACCTGATGTGTCGTTGCAAAATAAGACAATTCTTTCGCGTATTTTTCGGAAAAAACAGCTTGAGAAATATTAAGTTGTGATAACTCACATGCCATATTGGCGGGCGTATAACCTAAAATTAATATGGGCGTTTTTATGTTATGGCTGCGCAGTTGAAAGGCTTCTTCAAAGTTAGAAACAGCAAACCAGTCGGCGCCAATCTGCTCATATTCTTGAGCTAAAGAAACTGCACCATGGCCATAAGCGTCCGCTTTTATGACACATAAGATTTTTGTTCTCGGAGAAATTGTATGTTTAACTCGTAGAAAATTGTATTTTATCGCATCCATATCAATATCTGCCCAAGTTCTTTTTAATTTATTCTCCATTTTATGCACCCTTTATGCAACTTTCAATTTAATTATATGTTAAATTTTAACTCTGTACAATAAAGCACATTTGAAGTTACATTAGAGCGTGTCGTCAATAAAAACATGTTATAATAAAAGTAAAAAAACAAAGGTAAGGAAAAAATGAGTTTAGAGCAACAAAGACATGACATAAGCGATGACGCATGGAAAGAAATAAAGCCTCACACAATTGGAGAAAAAGGAACTCGAGGAGGAAACGCAAAAGACACCAGGCAATGTATTAATGGAGTGTTTTGGATTTTGCGTACCGGAGCCACTTGGCGAGATCTTCCGTCGGAGTATGGCCACTGGAAAAATGTTCATCGCAGATTTTGCTTGCGAATTTCACCGTTTTTACAGCAATTATCGCAGTCGTAATGCAGCCGATTGCAATTGCCACTAAATCAGCTTTTTCAATCAAAGTTCCGGCGTTTTACGAAAGCTTATCGAGTGCGTCTTTTAAAGGTCCTGATTCACCGGCAGTCTGAAAGAAATCAGAAAGCTTGGAAGCCGCAGCGGGTGGCCCCGCAGGACAAGTCGCGCCCAAAATTGTTCAAATTTTGAATCCTTCTCACGCGGAATAAATTGCATCAAAACTCCCAAAATCAGATTCCACCGTACCGACTTGCGTGCCGGCGGCCGAGATATTCAACGCCATCTCGGTAATTTCTGATTCTGTGGTTGCAAAATTATTGCCGAGTTCAACGATGGACGAACCTAATCTATCGAAGTTTTCTTGATTCATGCCCGTAATGTTGGCGAGTCGAGCGAGCGCTGTTGCAGCTTACTGAGATGTCAAATTAGTTGTGACGCCGAGGTGCGCCATGGTTTCTGTAAACGAAAGCGAGTGACCTCGCACGACGGAGTCGCGCCAAAGATTTTTCAAATTTTGAGCTCTTTCACGCGGAATAAATTACGCTAAAATTGTTCGGCCGCCTTTCAGCCACGCTGATGCAATAGCTTAAAAGTAGGAGGGCGCAGCCAGCTCCGATGCGGCCACTGGCATTTGCGTCGACATCTCGCGAAGTCCAGATTCAAGCTGTTCAAACTCTTCTTCCGTTGCATCAACAGTTTTTCGAACACCGGCAAACGCGCTCTCAACATTAAGTCCAACGGTGCCAGCTCTGGCTCTTTCCGCGTGAGATCGATAATTGTTTGCGCAAACCTTAGCGCGACGTTGCCTGCGCGGGCTTCGCGCCGAAAAGAAACCTGCTAAGAAAAGTCAATAGATTTAAAAAAATATTTTGGATATAAAAAGTGAAAGTTAAGCATGATAAAAAGACCGGCAAATGCCAGCCAAAATTAAAATTGTTAAATTAAATTGATGCTAGAAATTATTAAG
>JAZQHA010000099.1:0-36263 GCA_045540315.1 Acutalibacteraceae bacterium
GGTGCACAAGAAGTTTGCCGATGTTTCGTGAATAATATTCATAAGAATCGGTGAAAGGGGGTTTCCAAAGGGGAACCCTTTGGTCGTTATAAGGAGAGTTCGAGAGGGAACTCGAAATCCCTCTCGAAACGTTTTTGGTTACTTTTTCCGTTACGAAAAAGTGACATGGAAAAAACAATTAAAAATACCCCCGCACTATACCGCGCGGGGGCTTAATATTAACCTGTCAAACTTTAAGCTTGTTCTTTTTCGGTTTCAGCCACAGCAGCTTCGTACTTTTTGCTCAAACCAAATACTGCATATACCCAAGCGACAACGGTCACCATAAAGATTGCAACTATTGTGACAAGGTGAGACATAATTGCCGGGACCATACCGTACATAACCTGTTGAACCAATGACGCACCGGCCTTACCTGCACGACCGCCGATAACTTCAACAGCTGCTTGACCTTTAGTTTTGGTATCTTCGTCCAGCGGGATGTAGGCCATACTCTTAGTAGTATCAAATAGCGAATACTTAACGCTCTTACACAAAGCATCCTGAAAAACGCCAACCCACATAGCTAACAAAAGTGCCGACATACCGAAAATCTCATTAGAAATATATTGTCTATAAAGAACTAGAGCGAAGAACAGGGCACCAAACACTAAGAATATAAAAGGAGTAATGGAAGCAGTAGTTTTCCACTTACATTTTCTCAAAATATTTGCACCGAATACTGTAACTATCAAAGTAAAGATACCAGTAAAGATAGAAACATTTCCTTGCATAGAAGCATAAGTTGGGCCGTCAAAAGCCTCTTTCATCAAAGCTTTCATAATAACTTCAGCAAAGTTAATGGCAACACCATAACCCATAACAAGAACAGCAATCAACAATAGATATGAGTTAGTGAATAGAATCTTGATGCCTTCCATAGCGCTAACTTTTTCTTTTTTCTTCTTTGGCTTAATTTGTGAAGCGTCATAAAATCTTGGATCTGTCAAAATTTTATTATTTATGTACCAATATACAGAAACGATAGCAACACCAACAGCAAGAACAGCCAGCATAAGCATACGTACGTTGTCAACCGAAGCATTCTTAAGAGCTGTTTTAATCGTTACACCAGCGATAATAGTTCCGATATTACCAACCAATGAGAAAAGACCGAAAAATCTCTTAACTTCAGACTTCATTGTTGCGGCATTTGCAAATTGCCAGAACAAAGATGAAATCATCATTGTTCCCCAAATTTCCGAAACCATATAGAACAACGTTATAGGCCAGTTTCCTAAACAAGTAAGAAATGTTCTAAAGAATGCAGGAGCAGATTCTGTCATAGCAGTAACTTGCTCTGTAGACATAATAAGCTTATCGAGGTTTGGATAAAGGAAAAAGCCATAAATAGCATAAAAGGCCATAAATGAAAAAACGATAATATAGAAAGTCTTTTTTGCCTCAAACTTATCCATTAAATAACCGAAAGCTGCAACTGCCAAGAAAGCAAAAGGTAAAACGTACCAAACTTTAAGAGCACTAATCAATTGAGCGCTATCTGCCTTACCGGCGCCAGCCCACATATGAGTATGGTACTGAACAAAAATGTCTTTCAGGTCACGAACGAGTGTGTATACGAACAGAATAAAAAAGAGCAAAAAGCTCATCGGCAAGAATTTTTTTAGCTCATAGTTATGAATTGGCCAAATCAATTCTTGGAATTTGTTAAACTCCTTCTTGGGAGTTTGTGCTTGTGTTGTCATTTTTTTACATTCTCCTCACTAATAGTTATTGTAATATGAAAATAAAAAATTGCGGTGCCTGACAAAAGCGAAATGTCGGCATTTTTGTATTATCAAAAGAAAGCGAGCCCCCTTTGCAAATATTAAAATGCAAACATTCAATCCGCAAGGTACTATCATTATAGCAAAAAAATGAAAATTGTTCAAGCGATTTTACCTCTATTTCATATTTTAGGCATTTTTAAGAATATTTTGTTGTCAACGGAACGAAATTCAGCGCAAGTGACACTTGGCGCTCTTGTGTATGCTGTTTAGTGTGCTAAAAAAAAGTTTTGCTTCTGGAAAAAATATGGAGTATAATATAAAGAAAATAATATGATGAGGAGCTGTTATAATTGTGGTTAATTGACTTTTTGGAAAGTTTTGATGACCGTTTATATGCTTATGTTTTAATTCCTCTCTTAGTAATTGCAGGAATTTATTTTTCTTTTAGGACCAAGTTTGTCCAGTTTAGGTTATTAAAAGACGCTTTTAAAGCATTGACTGAAAAAGCTGAAAAAGGTAAAGTCTCTTCTTTTAAGTCGTTGATGATTTCCACTGCAGCAAAAATTGGCGTTGGACATATCGCGGGAATTGCCTCGGCGATAATAATTGGTGGCCCTGGTTCAGTTTTTTGGATGTGGATTATGGCTATTTTTGGTGCCTCTTCTGCTTTTATTGAAAGTACTTTAGCTCAAATTTATAAAGTTAAAGACGGCAAAGGTGGTTTTCGTGGCGGACCGGCTTATTATATGCAAAAGGCCTTTAATAAGCGTTGGCTTGGAGTTTTGTTTTCATGTCTGCTAATTGCTGCATATGCCTATGGTTTTAACGCCTTACAGTCTTTTCAATTATCTTCAGCGTTTACGCCATACATACACGACTATAAAAATAGCATATATCCGACGATTGTTGGAATAATCTTAGCTGCAATTACAGCCCTGGTTATTTGGGGCGGTACGCATCGTATCGGTTTTATCTCCGCGTATATTGTTCCAATAATGTCGTTAGCGTATATCGCACTCGCTGTTTTCGTTACTGTTAAAAACTTCGATAAAATACCATATGTGTTTTCCTCGATATTCTCTGAGGCTTTCAATTTCAAGGCTATATTTGGAGCTACGTTTTACAAAAGCGCCTTGGTTATGGGCACAAAAAGAGGTCTTTTCTCTAACGAAGCTGGCATGGGTAGCGCGCCAAATGCTGCTGCCACTGCAGATGTTTTACATCCAGCCAACCAAGGTTTAGCGCAAGTTGTCTCTGTGTTTATCGACACTATGCTGATTTGCACATCAACTGCATTTATTGTTTTGCTCTCCGGAGTTGATTTGCATAGTGGTCTAGGAGATATTCCGGTAGTTCAAGAGGCTGTACGTAGTCAGGCAGGCTCACTCGGTTTAAACATAATTGCATTTTCTATTTTTGCCTTTGCCTTTACGTCAATTATCGGTAATTACTGCTACGCCGAAACTAATATGCTTTTTATCAAGGACAATAAAACTTTACTTAATATTTTTCGAATTACCTGTCTTATTACGGTATTTTGGGGCGCAAGAGCCAATGCTAGAACAGTTTGGAATATTTCAGACTCCATAATGGGACTAATGGCGGTTGTTAACATTGTAGTAATTTTGTTGATTGGAAATATCGCAATAAAGGCGCTCAACGATTACTGCAAACAAAAGAAAAACGGCAAAGTTCCAACCTTTGTAGCCAAAGATATCGGATTAGATAATACTGATGTTTGGAAGTAATTAACGCTCAAATATATGCCCCAGGCGCGCGGTATAGTGCGCCTGGGGGTTTTTGTTAAAGTTTTTCTATTTTACGCCAATAATCTTCAAACGCTTGCTCATTTTTGTTGTCTCCGGGGAAGTAATACTTCTTATCATTTAGCTTGTCCGGTAAATATTGCTGTTTGACCCAGTGGAACGGATACTCATGCGGGTACAAATAAAATTGTCCCTTTTGTTTTACGTCAGCACCATCATAATGTTTGTTTTGTAAGTGTCGTGGAAATGGAAAGACTTTCCCGGACGCAATATCGGTAGTTGCTTCATTTATGGCGTTGTAGGCAGAGTTAGACTTTGGTGCCAAGCAAACCATTACAACTGCGTCGGCCAATGGAATTCTAGCTTCAGGCAGACCTACTTGCATTGCTATGTCGACACAAGATTTTACTATGGGAATAATTTGCGCATACGCCAAGCCGACATCCTCACAGGCGCAAACCATCAATCGTCGACAGGCAGAAATTAAATCACCACTTGAAAGAAGTCGTGCTAAGTAATAAATGGCAGCATCTGGGTCCGAACCTCGCATAGATTTTTGAAAAGCTGAGAGTGTGTCGTAATGTTCCTCGCCGGCTTTGTCGTAGCGTACGTTGCCGGAGAAGTTTAGTTGTCTCGCCATCTCCAACGAGATTACTTTTTGCGAACTTTCGCTCGCAACCGATAAGTTACATAATTCCAGAAAATTTATTGCACGACGAACATCTCCAGAAGCAAGAGTTGCTATATAGCTCAAAGTTTCGTCGTCGATGCTTATTGTTATTTTTTCTTCTTCTTCGATAAACTTAACTGCACGAGTGAGTGCTTTTTTTATTTCCGGTGTCGAAACTGACTTAAACTCAAATACCGTAGAACGGCTCAGAATAGCGCTGTAGATGTAAAATGCAGGATTTTCTGTCGTTGAAGCAATTAACGTAATTTTTCCGTTTTCTAGAAACTCTAACAAGGTCTGTTGCTGCTTTTTATTAAAGTATTGAATTTCATCCAAGTAGAGCAAAATACCATTTGGCGCCGAAAATGTATCAAGTTGCGAGATAATATCTTTTATGTCTGAGGTCGACGCCGTAGTTGCGTTTAACTTAAACAACTTCCGACTTGTTTTTTGTGCTAGAATTTTAGCTAGAGTCGTTTTCCCAACTCCAGATGGCCCATAAAATATTAAGTTCGGTACGCTACCAGAGTCGATGATGTTTCGTAAAAGCTTTCCCTCACTAAGCATATGAGCTTGCCCAACCATGTCACCTAGCGAGGTCGGACGGAGTCTATCAGAAAGTGGTGCAGACATAATACTTTCCTTTCGTTGCAAAAGTAAAGATAAAATAGGTGTACTTTCGTCAAGTGCACCTACTTAAAAAGGTTTTATTGTTTAGCATTTTTATCAAAAAGCTTTCTTCTCACCTGGCCGCGAGGCCAACGAAAATAAATAATATTTATTTTCGTTGAACCGAGCACTCAATGAAATTGAGTGCTCGGTTAGCCCCAGGCTCCGTTGGAGCCTGGGGCGCCTCGCGGCGCCACGGTGATAGATGAAAGCTTTTTCTAATTAGTTATACAGCGGATATTTTTGACATATTTCATCCACAGCACTTTTAATGTAATCTTTGCTATTTTCGAAATCTTTTACCGCCAGGGTGATAAATTTCGCAATTTGTTTCATATCGTCTGTACCTAGGCCACGAGTAGTTACAGCGGCAGTACCAATACGAATTCCGCTAGTAATAAACGGGCTTAGCGGCTCATTTGGAATAGTATTTTTATTTACCGTAATGCGCACTTCGTCAAGTCTTGTCTCGAGCTCCTTGCCTGTAACACCTGTTCCACGCAAATCTAATAAAGCAAGGTGGTTGTCCGTACCGCCAGAAACAAGCGTAAGTCCGTTATCGCGCAAAGCTTGTGCTAGCGTTTTACAATTTTCGACTACTTTTTTGTTGTACTCTTTAAACTCAGGTTTTAGGGCTTCGCCAAAACAAACCGCTTTTGCTGCGATGATATGCATCAACGGGCCACCTTGAGTACCTGGGAAAATAGCCTTATCGATGGCTTTAGCGTATTTTTCTTTGCAAAGAATCATTCCTCCGCGAGGACCTCTTAACGTCTTATGTGTTGTTGTAGTGACAAAATCAGCAAACGGTACCGGATTTGGATGAAGTCCGCTTGCAACAAGGCCGGCAATATGGGCCATATCGACCATCAAATATGCACCAACTGAATCAGCAATCTGTTTAAACTTTTCAAAGTCAATTATTCTAGGATAAGCGCTAGCTCCGCAAACAATCAACTTAGGCGAAACTTCCTTAGCTTTTTGCGCAACCTTGTCGTAATCAATAACATGAGTTACCGGGTCGACACCGTACTCCACAAAATTATAGTATTTTCCAGAAATATTTACCGGAGAACCATGAGTCAAATGTCCACCCTCTGACAAAGTCATTCCCATGACGGTATCACCAGGGTTTAAAATAGAGAAGTATACAGCAGTGTTAGCCTGCGCACCTGAGTGCGGTTGAACATTAGCGTGTTCTGCACCAAAAAGCTCTTTTGCGCGGTCCCTGGCCACATTTTCAACTACATCAACATGTTCGCATCCACCATAGTATCTTTTTGAGGGGTACCCCTCAGCATACTTATTAGTTAAAATGCTTCCCATGGCAGCCATCACCGCAGGTGTTACAATGTTCTCAGAAGCAATTAACTCCAAGTTGTTTCTTTGACGTGACAGCTCATCAACCATTGCATTGCCTACGACCGGGTCATAATCAACCAAAAAATCCAAATTGTTTTTTACGTAGTTCATAAAATTATCCTCCTGAAAATAAATTAGGATTATTATAAGTTATTTATTTAATAAAGGCAATGATGAAATGTTCTTGGATTATGAATTATAAAGTTCAACCGGAAAATCATAATATGTATTCGGATGTGGCTCATTTTCTAAAGTATAGTGCCACCACTCCTGCTCATATGGAGCGAAGCCATGTTTTCCCATCACATTCATAATCAATTCGCGATTCTCAGTTTGTCGTTTGGTAATTTTGTCTGTTCCATGATTGGAAATTTTATCAAAGCTATCAAAAGCAGAACCTGTATCAATTTCTTGTCCAGTTTTCATATCTATTAAGGTCATGTCTACTGTACTTCCTCGCGAATGAGACGATTGTCGCGCAATATATCCTAATGAAAATAAATCTTTTTTGTCTAAATCTGGATAAAAAACATCTTTCATTTTCACATCATCTATATCTTCAGCCCAGCTTACAAAATGATTGACAGCCGATTGGGGCCGGTAAGCATCGTAAATTTTTATGCGATAGCCCAAAGAGTTAAATTCATCATTTGCATATTTTAATGCATCTGCAGCCTCTTTAGTTAATATCGCAACAGGAGCGTTATATCCATTCACACGTGCTCCAACAAAGTTATATGTGCTATAATATCTAATTTCTTGCACAATATCTGGCACCACATCCGAGAGCAATACAAAACCATCCGGTAGTGATTGTTCTGGAGTAGGCTTGTTTACCCAAAACAAACTAATTGAAAAGACAAGTAAAATGCCGCTTACAATAAGACTCCAATATTTTTTCAAAAGACGCACCCCTATACTAAATTTAATTAACACATTATAACACTTCATTGTTAAACTGGTCAATGAGTTAAAACATTCGGGAGTGCCCTAATCAAACGCCGCGGCGCCGCGAGGCGCCGAATGCCTACTAAGGTATTCGGCCAGTCCAAAGCGCAACAAAGTTGGGCTTTGGACCACAACGAAAATAAATATTTATTTTCGTTGGCCTCGCGGCCCGAGCGGCAAGCCGCAAAAAAAGAAATCAAATAGGGCACTCCCAAACATTCTAGAAGGCTCTTTCTGCTTTTAGGATTTCAAATACACAACATTTTTGTCACTTTTTCAATCAACTTAATATTATAGAACATCGAGTTTATTTTTTATGTTTAATTGAAGGCAAATGCGGTAAAAATACTCTTGTTTAGAAATAATATCAAAACTTACGGAGCGTGAAAAAAGTGACGATAAAACGTGGTGATATATTTTATGCAGATTTAAGTCCTGTAATAGGTTCGGAACAGGGAGGGATACGACCTGTATTAATCGTCCAAAACGATGTCGGTAATAAGTTTAGTCCTACTGTAATTGCCGCTGCTATCACCAGCCAACAGGCCAAAAGTAATTTACCAACACATATACAACTTCAAGCTCAAGGCAATGGCCTCACAAAAGATTCAGTGGTTCTATTGGAACAAGTTCGCACATTAGATAAAAAGCGATTAAAAGAAAAAATGGGTTCTCTTGATACTTTTATGATGAACTTAGTAGATGAAGCGTTATCAATTAGTTTTGGCCTTTTTAGTAATTATGAAATAAAAAAGGTTACATAAAACTTTTGATTTTTTTCCTAAATAAAGGTATAAAAAAGACGTCTGTAGCAAATTTACAGACGTCTTTCAAAAAAGGCTTTGCAACTATGTTAAGTGTTAATGTCGTGGAGCTTGCTGAGGTTGTTGAGGCCGTCCTGCAAGCGTTCTTGCGACATCCGCACCAGCAGAAGCTCCGTTCCACAAGAATTTTGCGATAGACACAACAAGACTTAGTGGTAAGCACGCTAAACCTAGCTTAGTTAACTGCCCCCAACTTATCGAACTAACCCATGTAAGTGTTGATGTAGCCACAAAATACAGTGCATGAAGAAATGCCGATGCGCTAAGTGCTGCTATGCATACCTTCCCAGTAGTAATATTTCGCAAACCTAAAAATCTACTTAAAGCGCTTGCTTTGTTTTGATTAGTATCTGTGGTTTTTTTAGTATCTGTAGATTCTTTATTTTTTGTTTCGCTTATTTGCTGTGTTAATTCAGTATCATTCACTTTACCAGTTTTTACGATATTAAGAATAGCGCGTAAAGAATCCTTTAGAATGCTTGGGACAAATTTATCTAGTATAGCAAACAAACTTGGTTTTCTCTTGGCTTGTTCCAGCAATGCATATGCACGTTTTGCAGCAGCTTTTTCTTCTTCAGTTACTGGATTCTCCAGACGGAACTTTGATACTGATTCTATTGTGTAATCAAAAGTAACTATTGAGTCATCAACAACAGACTGTCCAATTGTTGCTTGATTAGCTAAAAGCAACGCTAATAAATCAGCTTGTCCACCATCGTAGATATTATTATTAATTACCAATCTAATGGGTTGCACAGGGTTTTCTTTAGAAAGGATGCAAACCACATCACCTGGTTGCTTGGGCCCATCAGCAATCTCTGCTAATTTTGCCTCTATTTTTTCTCTTTCTTCTGCTCTTTTTTTGTTCTCTATTTGCGCTTCTGGGAATGTGTAGTAATTGCTAGGATCATAATTATCATCTTTTACATCAAGGTCAAGTCCCTGTAATTTAGCTAGTTCCAAGATGTCCTTTTTATTGTCTTTCTTATTAAGTATATTAAATAGCTTTGCTTCATACAGTTCCGCAGCCTGCTGTGCTAACGGTTTTCCATTAACTTCTTCAACTATTTTTTTAAATTTTTCTGCATCTTCAAAACTTTTTTTCTTGGAGCCTTCTTTAACCATCTGACTATTTAATTTTTTATTTTCAGGCATTGATAAAGGGACAAGTACATAAGGGATATAAATTCCAGTATCCTTAAAATAACTACATATTTTGCCCAAAATATCGAACCATGAATATTTCACATTAGCTACTTTAATGGAAAATCTATTCTCACCGATATTTTCTGGACTCTTCAAAAACAACTTACTTGCTTTTCTAATCAATTTAGGATGTTTGACTCTTACAACTACAACACATCCGTCGGGCACCTTTTCTGGATTAACCAAAGTAAGCATAACACCGTCCAAATAAAAACAAGTTCTATCAGAATTGCTGTGCAAAGAAGTATCTTTTGACCATTGCACCTTAACACTACAACCTGGATGTAATGGCTGAATCGTTGCAGGAGCTGGTGATGTAGCCGCCGCATGCCAGTTTAAACTTGTCAGCAGCGTTGTCAATGACAAAACAATCGACAACAGTTTTTTCATAATATTGGTTTCCTCCTTGAATTTTAATAACTATATTATACAACACAAAGTAAATCTCGTCAAATATAAACACAAAAAACCACACATTGAACAACAAAAATGTCCGATGATGATTAAAATTGCACATCACAACAAATTCAAACCTAATATGCAAAAATACATTTTTTCGCGAAAGTTTTTTTACCATTGTTTTAAAAACATTTTTTTGCTTGGAATAAATTCTTAAAACTACATGTTAAAAATGTAAAAGTAAGCCATAAACATACATACATTAGCCACTCCAGACTATGTAATTCGGATATCTCTATGTTAAAAATTAAAAATAAATTGGCGATTAATTGTAAGCATTGTACAGCAACGCTCAACCACAACCTATTATTTGCATCACTGCTAGCACATAAAGTTTTAATCAAAGACGAGCAGCTCCCTAACGTTGATACACAGCTCTCAGACTTTGACGTCGTTTTTTTACAAGCTTCATCTATATGATTTTTTTCTTTATTAGAAACTATTTTAACATATTTTTTTCGAAGACCAAAATCCTGAGAAATTTTTTGTAAAGTTATATTGCAGTCCACCGACTTGATAAAAATCTTCACATTATTTTTTACACATAGACGTACAACACTGTATAGACTTTTTGACGGCAAATATTCCAAAATGAACATCGCAACCAATTCGCGACCAACTGCCAAATAAGTTAATTCGCAATTGGGAATTTTATATTTTTCTTCGTAGTCATGGCTTGGCGGCGATATTTTATATTCTTTTAGTAACTCTCGATTCCCCACTAAAATTCGTTGACTATTAACCCAACCCGCAACACCTTTTCCGTCAACGTATTTAACATTTGAGGCCTTGGTGAGCACAGCTTTTTTCCCCAAGATAATTTTCTCAAAAACGTGGCTAATCGGCGCTTTTAGTCGACACACTATTGCCGTTGCAAGGAGAATCGCTTCATCTACACGCTGTCCACTGAAAGTCTTTATTCCACGCAGCACAACGTTATTTTGCGGATATAAATCCGAATCGTTTATGACAACGCTTTTCGCCTTTGCAAGTTTTTTGAGGCCATCTTCTCCCACTATTAGTGACTTATTTTTAAGCGCAAACTTGCATAACGAAGATATAATCGAGCTGGCAAAAAACGGCAAAGCCGCGGGTAATAACAACAATGATGATATATTAAAAGCCGCTAAACTAAGCACAATATTTTTTGTAATGATAAAATTTACAACTCCACAAAGTGCCGAAAAGACTACGCTAACTGAAATAAGAATCGCAATTAATTTATCGAAAATCGATTCTTTATTAGAGTTTTGGATAAAATTTGCTAGAAAATCCGTCTTGTGCTGATACGCTGTAAAAATATTTTTCTTAGATTTGTCTTTACTCGTCATATTGCCAAGAGAACTAACTTCAACATTATACTTTTGTTTTGACGAAACTATAAAGCGTAAATTGTTAAATACTCGACGCTTATTAAGCAAGAAGGTTGCATCTATCAGTATAAAATTCAAAAGAAAAATGCTTACAAATGTATGTTGCTGAAAATTTATTTGGAGAAAAGACAAAACCAAAGAAACACAGCAGTTAAAAGTCGTTATTATCGCAGGAAAAACAATAGCAGTATCTAAAGAAAAAACAGCTTTGACAATGTGTCCGCAGGCTTTTTTGATAGTTTTATAACCCAAAATAAAACTTGCAATTAATAACAAAGTTGAAAAAATCAAGTATATGCTAGATATGCTAACAAAAGGTACACGAAGGCTCGCAGAATAAAACTGTGCAAAAACATCTATACCAATAGATAAAATAAAAATTAAGACAAGCGAAAAAAGTTCTTTCTTAATCGCCTTTATGTCTCTTTTTAAAGAGTCTTTGACCGCATGTGCATAGATAGGCCCATTATATTCCGGACAAGAATCAAAAATCTCTTGTTGTAAAATCTTTGTCCTCCTGTTAACAAAAGAGACAAAACTACTCGTTGTGTGTGCAGAATCAATTTTGCTTGAGGTAAAATCTAATTCGTCATCAATCTCTAACGGGTTTGTATTTTGTGTATTTTTCACGCTTTCAGTTGTGCTAAAAATCTCTTTATAACGCAAGGGTTTTTGAGTTCTGCGAAAACTTCTTTTCAAATAATCTGCAAATCTGCTCAAGTTTTATTTTCCTCCTTGCATTTACTTGGCAACTAAACCTAATCTTTGCCGCGAAATTTCACACATAATGACTCCGGCCGCGACAGAAGCATTTAATGAGTTTATTTTTCCACAAAGAGGTATCGACAAAATGACATCGCACTTTTCTTTAACTAGTCGGCTTATTCCAAAGCCCTCACTGCCTACCACTAACGCAGCAGCTCCAGACAAATCCGACTGACAATAAGCTTGTCCATCCATGTCTGCGCCATATACCCACAAGCCACACTTTTTTAAGTTGTCTAAAGTCGCAGAGATGTTAGTAACTCTGGCAACTTTTATATGTTCTAAAGCGCCTGCGGCTGCTTTTGCGACAGTAAAGTTTAATCCAACAGCTCGTCGAGTAGGAATAATTACTCCGTGAGCACCCGCGCATTCTGCGGTTCGGATGATTGCTCCCAAATTGTGTGGATCAGAAATCCCATCCAAAATTACTATAAATGGCGGTTCATTTTTTTGTTTAGCTACTTCGAGAATCTCCTCGACAGTCGCATATGTATATGCCGCTACCATTGCAACGATTCCCTGATGATTATCAGTTCCTGCTAAAAAGTCCAATTTTTTATTATTAGTCTCCTTAACTGGTATTTTTAGCTCTTTAGCTTTTTTCAAGATACTACCAATAGAGCTCTGTCGAACTCCCTGGCTTACTAAAATTGAGTCTATTTCGCGTCCTGCGAGCAACGCTTCTTTTACCGCATTTTTCCCAATGAGTACGTCGCTGTGATTGTTTGTATTATGTTCACTCAAAAAATTTTCAACTCTTTTCCTTGTTCGTATTCTGAAATTAATTATACCATAGTTTGGTGCATTTTTCATTAGGAGACATCGTGTCGGGAGCGCCATATTTGATGTCTTTTGTGCAGGTTGCCGCTCGCGCCGCGAGGCCAACGAAAATAAATATTTATTTTCGTTGTAATCCAAAGCCCAACTTTGTTGCGCTTTGGATTAGCCGAATGCCATAAATGGCATTCGGCGCCTCGCGGCCTTGCTGGGATATCAGTTGTGTATTCTCGAAGCGCTTTGGACAATTGTTTTATTCTGTAAAATATGTTATCATAACATGGAAATAGTGCAAGATGGAAAAGGAGCAAATACTTTGAGAAAATTTAAAGCAACCTGCTGTACGGTACTGTTATTTCTGTTAATAGCTGTAAGTCCGTTTACGTTATGTAGATTGGAAGCTGCAAATGAAACCTCCACAAAAACCAGCATTCAAGAAACACAATTGTCTGACAATGACTGGGAAGTGGTAATAGATGAAAAGAAGAGTTCAAATGAGTTTGAATTTATCCAACGAAACCTGGAATCTTCAAACCTTACGGATAATGGCCAGTTTTTACTTGTTGGCGGTATAATTTTACTTGTGCTTTCTGGAACCGGAATTATATTTTTTTCAGTTTACATGTATCGGTTATGCAAGATGTCTTCGGTAAAAAGAAAACCAAAACGTAGGGGTTCTCGATATAAATAAAAAACATAAAAAGCTGCATCTAAGATTAGGATGCAGTTTTTTTATTCGATAAATTAAGCGTAGCTAGTTGGTTTATTGCTGCGAAAAGCCAGTTTAAAATATTTACAAAAAGTGCTTGACACCCATCTGTTTTTTGGTATTCTAAAATAGAACAAATGTTGATTATTTATTTTTTAAGGAGTTGGTTTTATGTTTGAACAGAGAAACAAGAAAAAGCAAGGCACAGAAAATCCAGGTCAAGTGGCGGCTGGTGCACAGCTAAACGACGATGTACTGGAAGCTGCTGCGGGGGGAAGTGGCCTTCTAGTTAATTTCCCTGACTGTTCAAACTGTAATGGCACCGGTCAACTGCCAGATGGAAAAAAGTGTACGCACTGTCGCGGCTATGGAAAGCGACTCATATTCGGCTAAAAAACTTGACTGACCTTAGTTGAACGCAAAAACAAAAAAGGCTGTATCCAATGTTAAGATACAGCTTTTAATTATTTTTACATTTACGAATTTTCTTGCGTGTTATGTGAGTTCCAGGTGAATGATAAAAATAAAATAGTTAACAAACAGCATGCAACAATTAAAATAAATCCACCGTTCCAGCTAAATTTATCTACCATGGCTCCCAGTGCAATTTCAGAAAGAACTTGCCCACCGAGATATCCAAATAAACCTGTAAATCCACTAGCCGTGCCTGCGGCTTTTTTAGGTACTACGTCCATAGCGCAAACGCCTATTAGCATAACTGGCCCGTAAATAAGCGCGCCTATGCAAGCTAATGCACAATTAATTGCAGTCAAATTATTACTTTGCCAATAAACTACAGTTGCGATAGCAACACCAATCATGCAGGCAATACCTAATGGGGCGCGTCGACCGTGAAAAACATTGTCGCTTAGCCAGCCGATAACAAGTGTTCCGGGAATTGCTGCGTACTCAAATAAAGCAAATGCAATAGATGACTCATTTCCACTAATGCCTCGAGTTTCTTCGAGGTAAATAGGTACCCAGTTAAGCACTCCGTATCTTACAAAATAAACGAATATGTTAGCAAGCGCGACACACCAGATAAGTTTATTATTTAGAACGTATTTAAATAAAATTTCTCTGCCGGACATCTCTGCTTCGGCATCTTCAAGGTCTTTTTGCGCTGCAGGGTAATCGTTTTTAAATTCCTCTATTGGAGGCAACCCTACAGATTGCGGCGTATCTCGTGCAAGAAGTATGTATACAAAGCCGCCAATAATTGCGATTACTGCGGGGAAGTAGAAGATACCCTTCCAAGAGGCAAATAAAGTAACACCCATCATCGTAACAGTGGGAACTAAACCGCCGCCAAAATTATGTGAGGTATTCCAAAGGGCCATTTTCATACCGCGCTCTCTGTCGGAGAACCAATGTGTCATAATTCTAGCGCACGGCGGCCAACCCATACCCTGAAACCAGCCATTTAAAAAGACCAATATAAACATAAAAATTATATTTGTAGTATTCGGCAATAATAAATTTATAATACCAGAGATAATAAGGCCAATTGCCAAAAAGTAGCGAGCGTTCGAGCGGTCAGAAATGTTTCCCATGACGAACTTACTAATACCGTAAGAAAAACCAAACGCTGAGGCGATAAGTCCTACTTGAGTTTTCGTAAAACCTAGTTCGAATAAAGAGCTCTTTGCAAAAACTAAATTGCTGCGAACAAAGTAATATAATAAGTAGCCTACGTAAATACTAATAAATACTTGAATTCTATTTCGCTTATAGGCTGCGGGAATTTTCTCCGCAGGTAACCTTGGAATTGCTTTTGCCGGTTTTAAAAAGTTTAGCATATTTGACGACCATCCTCCCAAAAAGTCTAGTAAACTGCTGTTTAAATAAGGTTAAGAATACTATATCATCTCTGAAAAATTTTTACAATAAATATTTTACTTTTTAATTTTTTATATCAGCCAAAAATGTTGTTTATTGACTTTTTATTTTTTGAGCTGTATTATGTTTTGTGATAAATTCATATTTTGTATTTACTCAGAGGTGACGAAAAATGCTGTTTTATCTCGAAAAAAGTGATAATGTGTTAGAAGAAGTAAAGAGCAGCAAATCTGGCTTAACTTCACAAGAGGCTTTGGCACGCCTGCAACGCAATGGAAAAAACGTCTTGGCCCGGGAAAAATCAGACTCATTCATAAAAAAGTTTCTTAAGCAGTTTGCAGACCCGATGACGTTGGTGCTCTTGGTTGCAGCGGGCATTTCTATTGGAGTTTCTGTCTACGCCGGCGAGCCCTTTACCGATACTTTCATTATATTATTCGTTGTCGTGGTAAATGCGATTTTGGGTGTGTATCAGGAAAATAAAGCTGAAAAAGCCATCGATGCGCTAAAAAAACTATCTCAGGCCACGGCAAAAGTTATTAGAGATGGCGCAATAAAGTCAGTCAACACAGAAGACCTAGTTGTCGGCGACATAATTGTCTTGGAAAGCGGCGATGCCGTTCCAGCAGATGCCAGAATCTTGGAGAGCAACAGCTTAAAAGTTGAGGAGTCTGCTTTGACGGGTGAGTCTGTGCCTGTGGAGAAAATTTCGGAGCCGCTTGCAACCGCGAATGGAGAAACGCTACCTCTAAACGACCACAAAAATATGGTATACACCGGGAGTTCAGTTTCCTATGGGCGTGGACAAGCTGTAGTCGTCGCTACTGGAATGGATACGCAAATGGGTAATATTGCGAAATTTATTGCAAAAACCTCGGATGAAAAAACGCCTTTGCAGAAAAAATTAACGCAGCTCGGGAAAACTTTAAGTTTTGTAGTTATTGCGATTTGCGTGTTTATTTTTGTGTTTAGTCTCGTTAAGACTCGCAACCTTAGCACGGAGAATATCCTCGACGTGTTTATGATATCTGTAAGTTTGGCTGTCGCCGCAATCCCCTCCGGCCTTGCTGCAGTAGTGACGATTCAGTTGGCCATTGGCGTGACAAAAATGGCCAAGCATAATGCGATTATTCGAAAACTAACCGCCGTTGAGACCCTCGGCTGCACGCAAATAATCTGCTCTGACAAGACTGGCACACTAACTCAAAATAAAATGACAGTAGTTGAAGATTTTTCGTTCGACAAAGAATATTTAGTAAAGGCGTTGTGGCTTTGCAACGATACAAAAAAAGATAAGTCGGGTGCTCTTGTGGGCGAGCCAACGGAGAAAGCGCTTTTTGCCTATGCCGAGGACCTAGTAAAAGACAGCAACCAACCGGATAAAAATAAGCGTATCAGCGAGATTCCTTTTGACTCTGAGCGCAAAATGATGTCTACATTTCACCAAGATGGTACGCGTATTATTCAGTATATCAAAGGGGCGCCGGATGTTATTTTGCAGCGCTGTACGCACTATATGGAGAACGGAAATGTGTATGCCTTAAATGAGAGTGTCCGCAGAGATATCGTCACTCATAATAAAAATATGGCTCAAAAAGCACTGCGTGTTATTGCGGCAGCTTGCAAAATATACGAAAAGCTTCCTGAGAATATAAATAGTGAGACTTGCGAAAGTAAGATGGTCTTTGTAGGGCTAGCTGGAATGATTGACCCTGTCCGCCCGGAGGCTATTGAGGCTGTGAAGAGTTGCAAAAGCGCCGGAATTAAGCCTGTGATGATAACCGGAGACCACAAAGATACTGCCGTTGCAATTGGTAAACAGTTAGGGATAATTGCTAATGAAGGCGAAGCTATAACCGGTTCTGAGCTTGATAAAATCTCGGATGAGGACCTCAAAAAAGTCATCTACAACATTAGTGTTTATGCGCGTGTGCAGCCAGACCATAAGGTTCGCATCGTAGAGTGCTTTAAGCGCCTTGGTAAGGTTGTCGCGATGACAGGCGATGGCGTAAATGATGCTCCCTCGATAAAGCGGGCTGACATCGGCGTTGGAATGGGTATTACGGGTACGGACGTAACCAAAAACGTCGCAGATATGGTGCTCTCCGACGATAACTTTGCGACGATAGTTTCGGCCGTAAAAGAGGGTCGGCGCATCTACGATAACATTAAAAAGGCAATTCAGTTTTTGCTTTCGTCGAATATCAGCGAAATTATTTCAATCTTTATTGCGACGGTTCTTGGCTTTAAAATTTTCTCTCCGATTCACATCTTATGGATAAACCTAGTAACAGATACTTTTCCGGCCTTGTGCCTCGGGATGGAGGAGGAAGAACACGACCTCATGCGACAGGCGCCTCGCCCCGAGAAAGAAAGCCTATTTGCGGGTGGTTTGACTTTTAATATTGCGTATGAGGGCATTTTAATTTCGCTTATCACGTTGACATCATATTTTTTAGGTGTAGTTGCCGAAACCGGTCGTTTGCAAATTACCGACAGTATGTATGGGACAACTATGGCCTTCTTAACTATGTCACTTACGGAAACTTTTCATGCATTCAATGTTCGCTCATTAACAAATTCTATTTTTGCCCTGAAAAAACAAAACTGGTATCTCATTGCCTCGATGATTTTCTCGACTGTGCTCATTAATACCGTTATATATGTGCCGGCGCTTGCCCATGTATTTGAGGCAACTGCAATTTATCCGCTAGAGTATTTTCAATGCATAGCGCTGTCTGTGGCAATTATTCCAATTGTGGAGGTTGTGAAACTTTTGCAGCGAAAGAATCAAAAGCTCAGTTGAAAACTTTTTACACTAAAAAAGGCCTGCTGAATTCATTCAACAGGCCCAACAAGAGGTAATATAAAAATTCTCTCGTTAATATAATTAAAATAGCAGCGTTAGCCCGCCCAGCACGGCAGCTACTGAGGCAAGTATGCGCGAAGCGCCGCTTGTGGGTTCTTTTACACTGCAATCACCGTGAGAAACTTTTGAACCATCCGAAAGGGTGCAGTCATAACAGCCGTTGTCTCCCAAATCTAATTTAAGCACAGGATTTACGAGGTCATCAATAAATCCTTCATTTTGAATTGAAAAATTTAATGATGTTTGGCGCCCAGGAACAAGCATTAATGTTACAGTAATTGGATGTGCATTGCCAGACGGGCACAATTGGTTCCCAAAATTATCAAGTACACACACTTTATGTCCCAAAATATTATCGCTTTTATAATTTACTAAAAATTCTCCGGATTTTGCATTTACAATACACTTTGAATCCAAATACTTCTTTTCTCCTGCAGCAAGTTCTACTGCTCCAAATGGAATTTCATGTACAGACGATGCACTCGCAACGCTAAAAAGTACCATGGGCATCAAACTGAATGCCAACATTAAAGATAAAATGATTTTTTTCATAAAAAAACAACCTTTCTGAGAAATAAGTGATTTTCATATTACCTCAGAAAGATTATAATTTAGGAGTTTTGTCGAAACAAGCATAATTTTGTTTTAATCTAAATCAATGTGACGTACAACCTTCAACGCTGATTAAATGTGTTGCCATCTCCCATTTTTGTATTGTTGCTGTTATCGGTGTTACCAGAGTCTGAGATATAGTAGTACGTATCACCTTTGCCACCAGCAACTGACAACAAAGCATCGTCAGATAATTCACAAGACGTTATATCATCCAATGTAACGTCATATCCTAACTCGTTTATTTTCTTGACAAAGTCCTTTGGAGATTTGACGCTTTCCACCAGTTTATCAAACTCACCGTTGTTGAATCTTTTTTGAAACTCTTCTTTTGTTTTCACAACATCACCCCTATCCTCACATATCTAATTTGCCACCAATGGTTACATTTGAGCCGTCCCCGATAAACACTGTTTTGCTATTGTCCGTATTGTGAGAGTTTTGCATATTTATGTTATTCTGCTCTGTACGTCCAATAAACAATTTGCCTCCAGATACGGAATCTAAACTTTGGTCCGATAGATTGTTCGGATTATTAATTATACTTTTTTCTGTGAATTTTTTTTCTATCATATTGTGTTCACCTCTGTACTTCCATTTTTTACAGGCTAAAATTGCCATTTATAGTTATGTTTCCTTCAAGTTTTGGGTTTTTGCTATTAGAAACATTGTGACTATTTTCGGTTTTGTTCTGTTGAGTACTTTGATAACCAATACTAATATCTCCTGTTTTTACCTCTGTCTCTATACCAGACATCGCACCGCCAGAAACATTTTCCAAAATTTTGTCCTCTTGCATAAAGCCTTTCTCGTTCTTTTTCATATTGAACACGTCCTTTCAATTAATAAATTAATATTTTCAATAACGCCCCAAGAACTTTTTTGGATTTCCGTTCTTTTTGTGACGTTAACACAACTATACCACAATACAACTTAAAATACAATAGTTTATTTAAAATTTTACTTTAAAACTTCTGTGGGCTTTTTTGAACAAAATGACCAATATTTAAGTTGCTATGCTTTAATAATAGGAAGAACACGACCTCATGCGCCAACCTCCTTGCCCCGAGAAAGAAAGCCTATTTGCGGGTGGTTTGACTTTTAATATTGCGTATGAGGGCATTTTAATTTCGCTTATCACGTTGACATCATATTTTTTAGGTGTAGTTGCTGAAACCGGTCGTTTGCAAATTACCGACAGTATGTATGGGACAACTATGGCTTTCTTGACGATGTCGCTCACGGAAACTTTTCATGCATTCAATGTTCGCTCATTAACGAACTCTATTTTTGCTTTGAAAAAACAAAACTGGTATCTCATTGCCTCTATGATTTTTTCGACGATTCTCATAAATACCGTTATATACGTACCGACTTTAGCCAATATCTTTGAGGCAACTGCAATTTATCCGCTAGAGTATTTTCAATGCATAGCGCTGTCTGTGGCAATTATTCCAATTGTGGAGGTTGTGAAACTTTTGCAGCGTTGTAACTTATCGCGATTCACGTTTGTTCAATTTCATGAAATTTAATTCTAATTATAGACAAGCTGTCGAGTTTGGTGTATAATATAAAAATCATTAAGGAGGTTTTATATTATGGATAAACTAAATTTTAAAAGGCGGCTTGTAAAAAAAGCATTGGGGTCTATTTTGACTGTAAGCCTTGTTTTTCCGGGTGCGTCTTCATTGACTAATACTTTTACACAAGCGCAATTTAGTGGTATATCAGAGGAAGAATTTTTGAATGCTACGTCATCAAAACAAAATTTTTGGCTGAAAAGAATATGGGATATTCAAGAGTACAGATTTGCAACTGGTCAAGAGGTTCCTAGTAATATCGCTTCTGTTCTAACAATTAAACAAGTGATGGGTGATGCTGGCAAGTGGTTGAAAAGACTTGTCCCTTTATACTTTTTTGGCTCTATGTTTGCTGACATCGTTACATCTGCTGACATTCTAGCAAATTATGTGTATCCTATTTATAATTGGTTTGATAATTTAATATTTAAATTTACTCATAAAGGTATTGATATAAAGAAATATGAGGTATTGCTTGAAAGAATCAAAATAAGATTAAAAGCTGAACTTGTAGGTCAAGACGAAGCAATTGACGAAATAATAAATGTTATGAGAGGCTATTTCGAAGCAGTACTACAGGCAGAACATTTAGGTCGTAAATATGAAAATGGACTTGTGTTGTATTTAATCGGAGCTCCTGCAACAGGTAAAACTACTGTAATGAAAATTATTTCAGAAGAAATGGGTTTGGCAACCTATAATGCAGGAATGCCGGATGTTGTTAAAGACAAAGGAAATAAAGCAGTAACGGCGGCAGACAGGCTTTATAAACCGACTGTTTATAATAATGGTAAGCGTATCGTGGAAGTACACTCCAAGTTACAGCGATGCCTTGATACTGGTAAATCGTTTATGTTCGGTCTTGATGAATTCGGTAAAATGAGAAATTTCGATATGATGGCCCGGAATACCCAGTCAAATAGTCAGATCTCAGGTGCAGGTGGAAGTTTAGATGAAGTAGCACGAAATTTTATGGACAGCGGTGAATTGTTTGGAAAGAAAACGCCAAACTCTATTCTAGTACTGACTTCTAACGAAACAGAAGATGACTTGAAAAAGTTAGAAAATAGTCTTTACAATAGATATAGAAATTGTATTGTAAAGTTTAAAGACTTAACTGCAGACGCTTATAAAGAAATTATGAAACGTCAGTTTGTGAACATTCAGAAATTCTATAAAGAGAAATTCAACGTAAATGTTACCTGGGACGAAAAAGCAACAGACTTATTAGCCAAACAGCTTGAAAAAGAGAATTTGGGTGCTCGTGCAGTAGAAGTATTAGTTAATAAAGCTAGAAGTGCTATTGCAGTTTATCGAGATGCTTATTCTAAAAACAATGAATTTAAAGATATAACAATAGTTTTAAGTTGTGAGGGCGATTCTCAAAAATTAATAGTTAATAAGTTATAATAAAAAAAGAGCCAGCTGTAAGAGTTGGCTCTTAATATTTTTTTAGAATGACAAAATAATCTTCCTGCACCAATTAACGGCAAACAGGCGGTTGTTTAACATGCGAACTTTATTTTAACAAAAAGTGACATAAAAAATGAAAAAATAGATTTAAAATACCGCCGCACTATACCGCGCGGCGGCTGAGAACCATTGTTAAGATTACAGATAGTTGACTACACAAGGAAACTTTTGCAAATAATATCTTGTGATGTTGCTAAAAATAACAAAAACGGTTTTGCTTGACAAGGTTAAATATAAAATGTTAAAATTATGGTAACATTTGTGGTCGGTTTTAGTAATGGATTTTCTATCCGTTACGCTTTATTTTTTACAACATACTTATTATTTCTATTATTTTTACTAGCTCCGGCACCGTTTGCGGAGACTTATTTTTTTGTTTTGTCATGTATCTTGTAAAGAAAATATACGATATCATTGGAGGTAATATTTAATGACAGAAATTAAAGAAAATTTACTTGGGAGTAGGCCAATAAGAAGTGCGCCCAAAAGACAACATCCATCAAGGATGATAAATAAACAAGCAGATCAGGTTTTATCAACGCCTGGCCCAAAACTCGAGGACGTAAAAAAAACAGATACCACAGCTTCGACGCAAACCACAAAGAAACCTCGCGTGCCTAGAGCGCCGAGAACACCGAAGAATAATTCATCTAAAACTACAGCCAAAACCACAGACGAAAAGCAACCAGCTAAAGGCAAAAAACAAACTTATGCTAATAAAACAAAAAAGCCCGCGCCTCAAAGCAAGCCGGAGCTAGAAAAGAAAAATAAATATTCTCGTCGTAAGGCTACAAAGCCGTCCATTAGAGTGGCTTTTTTGGGTGGCCTTAACGAGATAGGCAAGAACATTACCCTGTTCGAGTGCGAAGGCGATATGTTTATCCTCGACTGCGGTATGACTTTTCCGGATGGCGAAATGCTTGGTATTGACTTGGTTATACCGGACTTTTCGTATGTCGAGAAAAATATGGATAAAATCAAAGGTCTTGTCATCACTCACGGTCACGAGGACCATATCGGCGCGATACCGTACTTGCTGAAGAAGTTTAATGTACCAATTTACGGAACGCCGCTTACGATTGGTCTCATTGGCAGTAAACTCAAAGAGCACAACCTACAAAGAAAAGCAAAATTAAATGTAGTTAAGCCGGGTCAAAGTGTGAAGCTTGGCTGTATGGAAGTAGAACTTATTCACGTTAATCACTCCATCCCAGATGCTGTTGGCGTCGCGATACACTCGCCAGCCGGAACCCTTGTGCATACGGGAGACTTTAAAATTGATTGTACTCCGGTGCAAGGCGAGATGATTGACCTTGGAAAGTTTGCAAAGCTTGGTTTCGAAGGCGTTTTGGCACTGTTTGCAGACTCTACGAACGCTGAACGTCCTGGATATACCATTACTGAACAAAAAGTGGTCGCCTCCTTCGAGACGCTTTTTAAGCAGGCAGAAAATAATCGCATTATAATTGCTTCCTTTGCCTCGAATATTGGCCGAATTCAGCAAATTATTCATTGTGCGGCTAAATATGATAGAAAAGTTGCTTTTTCGGGACGAAGCATGATAAACTACATGACGATAGCTGGTGAGTTGGGTTACCTTGATATCCCCGATGGCGTAATAATCGACATTGATGTGCTTAATAAGTATCCCAAGGAAAAAACGGTTCTGCTAACCACTGGCAGCCAGGGGGAACCTATGTCGGCACTGTCGAGAATGGCTTACTCGGACCATAGAAAAGTCGAGGTTGGCCCGAATGACTTTATTATAATTTCGGCAAATCCAATCCCTGGTAACGAGAAAATGGTCGGTGCGGTTGTCAATGAGTTGCTCAAAAAGGGCTGTACGGTCGTTTATGAGTCAATGTATGAGGTTCATGTATCTGGTCACGCTTGTCAAGAGGAATTAAAACTTATTCAAGGTGTAACTAAGCCAAAATATTTTATTCCGGTGCACGGAGAGCAAAAACACTTGAGACATCACGCGAGACTCGCTAAAAATATGGGCCTTAAGGATTCAAATATCTTCATCGGTGATGTTGGTGACCTCATTGAGATAAATCAGGACTACATGAAGCATATCGGTAAAGTGCCGGCTGGTCGAGTTTTTGTAGATGGTTTGGGTATTGGCGATGTCGGAAATATCGTCTTGCGCGATAGAAAGCATCTTGCGGAGGACGGCTTGATAGTCGTTGTTTGTACCATGGATTTCGAAAATGGACAAATCGTATCTGGGCCGGATATAGTCTCGCGTGGTTTTGTTTATGTGCGAGAGTCTGAACCCTTAATGGGAGAGGCTCGCTCGAAAGTAGTAAAAGCTTTGGAGGACTTTAACGCAGAGGGCGTTCGCGAGTGGGGTATTATGAAAAATAAAATTCGCGACGATTTATCTAAATTTTTCTACGAGAAAACTAAGAGAAGTCCTATGATTTTGCCTATTATCATGGAAATTTAATTCAAAAATATTTGTAACACAAAGTTAGTCAACTAGTCGTATGGGAGGTCTTGTCATGAAGGTGATTTTGTTAAGCGACGTTAAAGGAAGCGGAAAAAAAGGCGATTTGGTAAATGTCTCGGACGGCTATGCCAGAAATTGCCTCTTGCCTAAAAAACTCGCAAAAGAAGCCACTCCTCAGGCACTTAGCGAGCTAAATAGCGCCAAGGAAGCCTTGCAGTACAAAATTGATGAGGAAATTAAAAAAGCTAAAGAGGATTCTGCTATCATTAACGGCAAGTCTGTAAAGTTAGCTGCAAAAACCGGAAACGGTGGCCGACTTTTTGGGTCCATTACGTCTAAGGAAATTGCTGCTGAAATTGAAAAAGTTTACAAGATTAGCATCGATAAAAGAAAAATCTCCCTCAAAAACGAAATAAAATCTCTCGGTTCGTATGAGTTCGAGGTGAAGCTGTACAATGGTATCGTTGCAAAAATGACGGTTATGGTGGTTGAGGAATAGCTGAAATTTCCTCAGAAGAGAAGAGTGCACTTCTTTTAGCCTTAGGTTCGTGCAAAACCGCCGCCGCGCCGCGAGGCGCCGAAGGCTCCAAGGAGCCTTCGGCCAACCAATAGCTCAACTTTGTTGAGCTATTGGTCACAACGAAAATAAATATTTTATTTTCGTTGGCCTCGCGGCGCGGCCGCGGTGACCGCAGTTTTTATGATACTTATAGTTATAGTTATAGTTATAGTTAAGGATGAAGAGATGTAAGACGGCACTCTCAAAAGGAGCAGACAATGGATGATTTAAAAGTTACTTCAGGTTATGATGGTCTAAAGCTACCATTTAGCGCCGAGGCAGAGCAATCTGTTCTGGGCGCAATTTTGCTGGATGCACAGTGTCTAGATAGAATTGCAGAGATTTTGCCAAAACCGGAATATTTTTACTTAGCGAACCATAAATTAATTTACTCAGTAATGCTTGAGATGTTCACACTTGGGCAACCCATTGACTTTGTAACGGTATTGGACAACCTAAAAAAAGACGGCAACTTTGATGAAAATAACGCGAAAACCTACTTGTTGCAACTGGCGCAAGTAGTTCCGTCGATAAAAAATGCGCAGACGTATGCCTACATAGTGCGGGACAATTACGATGTCCGGATGCTCATCACGACGGCGAGGGATATCATTGAGGACGCCTCCAGTGGGACAAATGACGCAGCAACATTATTGGATTCAGCGGAGCAGCGGATTTTCGACATACGCCAAGGAAAGAACATGCAAGGTTTGCAGCGCATAAATGAGACGATTATCGAGACGTTTGACCGCTTAGATGTACTGAATTCGGACGACAATTTGCTTTATCAGGGGATTCCGACAGGCATTCGAGACTTGGATGAAACCATAACGGGCCTTAACCGCTCCGACTTGATTTTGCTGGCGGCTCGACCTGGTATGGGTAAAACGAGCTTTGCGCTTAATATTGCTCGTCATGTGGCAGTAAAAGAGAAGAGACGTGTTGCGTTTTTCTCCTTGGAGATGACGAAAGAACAGTTGACTTCGAGGTTACTATCGACGGAAGCGATGGTTGGTGGCGTTAAATTGCGGACGGGAAAGCTTGCTGAAGACGAATGGGTGCGCTTAATCGAGGCTGGTGATATACTTTCGAAGACGGAGATGTACTTCGACGACACGCCTGGCATTACTGTGCCGGAAATGAAAGCAAAACTTCGTCGATTAAAGAATGTTGACCTTGTTGTAATCGACTACTTGCAATTGATGTCTGGCGGTCGGAGAATCGACAACCGTGTACAGGAAATCTCGGAAATTACCCGAAACTTGAAAATAATGGCTAAGGAAATTAACGTGCCGGTAGTTACGTTGTCGCAGTTGTCTCGTGCGAGTGAGCAGCGTAGTGACCACAGACCGTTGCTCTCGGACCTTCGTGATTCGGGTTCTATCGAGCAGGACGCAGACATTGTGTTATTTTTGTATCGAAATGATTATTATCGTGACGGTGAGGATGTCGATGAGGATGCGGACAGAAATAGTGGTGAGTGCATAGTAGCCAAGAACCGCCATGGTGAGACTCGCACAGTCCCGTTGCATTGGCAAGGAGAGTTTATGCGTTTTACAGCCAAGGAGGTCAAACGTGGTGAGTTCTGAGTTGGTGCGCATCGAGGAAAAAATCATTTGCGCTATTAATCGGTATAACATGCTGGAGAATATACATAATGTAATTATTGGAGTCTCTGGTGGCGCCGATTCTATGGCGCTTTTGCGTTTTTTTGAAGCGTATGCCATAAAAAGTAATCTCAAAATCATCGCTGCACATGTTAATCATTGTTTGCGCGGAGAAGAGTCAGATAGAGATGAAACCTTTGTGCGACGTTATTGTGAAAAAAATTGCATACAGTTAGAGGTCTTGAATGTAGATGTAAACGCAGCTGCGCGCCGTGAAGGATTAGGAATTGAAGAGTGTGCCAGAAAAATAAGGTATGAGTTTTTTGAGAGCTTAGCGACAAAGTACGAGGGCTGCATTGCTACGGCGCACACGCTTTCTGACAGCATAGAGACTGCGCTTATCAATCTTTCTCGAGGTACTGGTCCCACTGGCTTGTGCGGAATTCCCGCAAAGAGAGATAATATTATTCGGCCGTTGATACTCCTAAAAAGGGCCGAGACTCAACTTTATTGTGAGTTGAATGGGATTGCCTATATAACAGATAGCACTAACTTGATGCCAGAATACACGCGCAATAAGGTTCGCTTGGAGATAATGCCGCTATTTAGGCAGATTAATCCAGAGTTTGAGGATAATGTTGCGCGGACAACATCTCTTTTGCGCTCCGATGATGATTATTTAAATGAAGTTGCATGGAAAGTTGTCGAGGAAAGTTTTATTTCGCGCGGAGTTTTTGACCTTAAAAAAATAAAAGCTCAACCGTTACCAATTTTATCGCGAATAATACGGTTGATTGTCTTTGAGTTTGTAAAGTATAACGTGTCTGCGCATCATATTAAGTTAATTCTGAACATAATAAAAAGTAGCACTGGCGCTGTGATGTTACCGAGGAAAGTTAAAGTTTGTGTCGAGGGGAACATATTAACTGTACAAACGGAGGTTACGTCACCTAAAGTGCTTCCAAGCGAGTTTGAGTGTGCTTTTGCACCCGGAGTTCTCTTGACAGATACTGGAGAAAAGTTCATAATAAAAATGCTGGAGAAGGTGCAACTTAAGAACTTTTTAGCAGAACACAAATTGCAGTTTTATTACGTCTTAGATTATGCTAAAATAAGTCCGGAGGTAAAATTTAGGTATCGACGCTCTGGAGATAAATTTTCTCAGGCTGGTCGAGGCGTAACGAAAACAATAAAAAAGTTGTTCAATGAGCTGAAAATGCCTTTAAGTACGCGCGATAAGGTGCTTATGTTAGCGGACAAAAACGAAGTTCTTTGGATTGACAATGTCGGGGTATCGCAGTATGCTCAAGTTAATGAAGATACTAAGAATGTAGTGCTTATTTACTCAGAGGAGAAAAACAAATGTTAAACGACATCGAAAAAGTTTTGATAAGCGCACAAGAAATTCAGTTGAAGGTCAAAGAGCTGGGTACCCAGATAAGTGAAGACTATAAGCAAAAAAATTTGATGCTTATTAGCATTTTAAAAGGTTCAATCGTTTTTATGTCTGACTTGATGCGGGCGATCACAATTCATTGTAAAATTGATTTTATGGCGGTTTCTAGCTATGGCTCAAGTACTAAAACTAGCGGCGTGGTTAGGATTTTAAAAGATTTGGATATCCCTCTTGAGAACTACGATGTGCTGATTGTTGAAGATATTCTCGACAGTGGCACTACGCTCGATTATATAACGAAAATTTTGCAAGAGCGACATCCAAAAAGTATTAAAATTTGTACTCTTCTCGATAAGCCGGCAAGAAGAAAAGTAGATATCAAGGCTGATTATATTGGTTTTTTGGTGCCGGATGAGTTTGTTGTTGGTTATGGTTTGGACTATGACGAAAGGTATCGCAATCTGCCCTTCGTGGGAGTCTTAAAGCCAGAAATATATACTAATATGGAGTAATTTGCTCATAATAATTCTAGGTGTACTTTTTACGCAAAAGGAGAGAGAATCATATTGGAAAATAAAAAAATGGTTCGCAGTTTGCTTTTTTATATCGGTATCCCGATATTATTGATTGTTTTTATTTTAAGTGTGTTCGGCTCAAGAGGCCAAAAAGCTGAGATGTACTCGGATGTTGTACGCTATTTTAAGGAGCAGCAAGTCACCGAGTATAGCATGAATCTCGGGACTGGGCATATGATACTAAAGCTCAAAGATAGTAGGGAAGTGGAATATACTGCACCCAATGTTCTTTGGATTCGTGAGGATATAAAGCCATATATCGAGGAATATAACAATAATAATCCGAATGCTCAAATGAAGCAGAATTTAATTCGCGCGAGTGAAAATTCTTGGTGGAGCTCGGTTATCTTAGATGTACTGCTGTTTGTTGGTCTTGGCTTGGTTTGGTGGCTAATTATGCGAAAAGCTATGTCCGGCTTTGGCGACGGCGGCAAGACTATGACATTCGGTAAAGCTAAAATTAAGAATTTGTCTGATGAGAAGCGTAAGACTACCTTTGCGGATGTGGCCGGTGCTGACGAGGAAAAAGAAGAGTTAGCCGAGTTAGTTGAGTTCCTAAAGAATCCCGCCAAGTACAACGAATTAGGTGCAAGAATTCCCAAGGGTGTTTTGTTAGTTGGCCCTCCAGGTACTGGTAAGACACTTTTGGCTAGGGCTGTGGCCGGCGAGGCTGGCGTACCGTTCTTCTCGATTTCCGGCTCGGATTTCGTTGAGATGTTTGTCGGTGTTGGTGCTTCCCGTGTTAGAGATTTGTTTGATCAGGCTAAAAAGAATTCACCGTGTATTGTTTTTATCGATGAAATAGATGCTGTTGGTAGACAGAGAGGTGCGGGCCTTGGCGGTGGCCACGACGAACGTGAGCAGACTTTGAATCAGTTGCTCGTAGAGATGGATGGTTTCGGTGCCAATGAGGGTGTTATCATGATTGCTGCTACCAACCGTCCGGACGTTTTAGACCCAGCTTTGATGCGTCCTGGTCGTTTCGACAGGCAAGTTTTGGTTGGTTATCCGGATATTAAAGGCCGTGAGGATATCCTCAAAGTGCATTCCAAGGGAAAACCGCTTGCCCCTGATGTCGTACTCAATACCATAGCTAAATCAACGGCTGGTTTTACTGGTGCAGACCTTGAGAACCTCTTGAATGAAGCGGCTCTTTTGGCGGCTAGAAAAAATCTAAAAGCCTTAACTATGACCGAGGTTGAAGAGGCTACTATTAAAGTTGTCGTCGGCACAGAGAAAAAATCGCGCGTAATGAGCGATAAAGAAAAAACTCTCACAGCCTACCATGAGGCTGGCCATGCGATTGTTACGTACTTTTGTAAAACTCAAGACGCTGTGCATCAAATTTCAATTATTCCTCGTGGTACTGCCGGCGGATATACCATGTCTTTGCCGTCCGAGGATAGATCGTATAAGTCCCGCTCCGAGATGAAAGAATCTATTCAAGTTCTGCTCGGTGGTCGAGTCGCCGAGGATTTGATTATTGGGGATATCTCAACCGGTGCCTCTAACGATATTGAGCGTGCTACGAAAATCGCGAATTCGATGGTTACTAAATACGGTATGAGTGCAGCTCTTGGTCCTATTGCCTATACTGCGGAAAATGATGAGGTATTTATCGGTAGAGATATTGGACATATGAAAAATTATTCTGAAAAAGTTGCTGCGGAAATCGATGCGGAAGTTAAAAATATTATCTCTGAGAGTTACGAAAAAACTGAGAAGATTCTTAAGGATAACATCGATAAGCTTCATGATGTGGCAAAAACATTATTCGCTAAAGAAAAGATGAACGCTGATGAGTTTACTGAAATTATGGAAAAAAAGGATACCGATGTTGAGGTACAAACAGAAGATAGCGCTGTAGCCGAAAACGACCAAGATTAAGGTTATCTGTAGGTTTTGAAATAAGTTCTAATTTGCAGCCCGCGCCGCGAGGCGCGCCATAAAAAAGTTTTTTTATGGCGCCAAACCAGTCCTTTTTAGGACTGGTTGCATCAAAACTCAAGAATTGAGTTTTGATGGCCTCGCGGCGCGGGCGTAGATGCAGCTTTAAGACGATAGCGGAGACTTTTTAGGAACATAACAAGAAAAAACTTACCGCACCGAACTTAACCGGTGCGGAATTCTTTATTTATTATTGGATAAACCCGACTTTTTTCATAACTTTGCGCAAGGTTTTATTAGAAATATAAAGAGCTTTTTCAGCGCACTCTTTATAGCATTTTTCAAGATAATCTTTGTTATCAATCAAGTCGTTAAACTTTTGTTGAATAGGAGCCAGATGCGCGGTGACGCTTTCGCCGACGGCAATTTTAAAGTCACCATATCCGACGCTGTCGAATTCTTTCTCGATTTCATCGAAGCTTTTACCGGTAGCGCAAGAGTAGATTGTCATCAAGTTATTGATACCTGGCTTATTTTCATCGTATCGAATGCAAGAATCTGAATCGGTTACAGCGCGTTTAAATTTCCGAATAATATCATCAGGCTTATCGAGGAGAGATACCCAAGAATTTAAATTGCTGTCGGATTTTGACATTTTCTTGGCAGGGTCTTGAAGAGAAGTGATTTTGGCACCATTTTTTGGGATAAACACCTCAGGCACTTTAAATGTATCGCTATACAAAGAGTTGAATCTTTGTGCGACGGTACGTGTAAGCTCGAGATGTTGTTTTTGGTCGAGGCCAACTGGTACCATATCGGCTTGATATAGTAATATATCAGCGACCATTAAAACCGGGTAGGCAAACAAGCCGCAGTTAACGTTGTCGGAGTGACTTTTTGCCTTATCTTTAAATTGAGTCATACGAGATAGTTCACCAAACTGCGTATAACAATCCAAAATCCAAGCTAACTGTGCATGAGTATTTACTTGGCTTTGGATAAAAAACAGACTTTTTTCGAGGTTGACACCGCAGGCTAAAAGTAATGCATAGGCCTCTAAGGTGTTTTTTCGGAGATTTTTAGGTTCTTGAAAGACCGTAATGGAGTGCAAATCTGCAAGGGCAAAAATACAATTATATTTATCTTGCAGTTCGACCCAATTTTTTATTGCACCAAAGTAATTTCCGATAGTAATGGTACCACTTGGCTGAATGGCACTAAAAATGGTTTTAGCATCTGTGGGCATAAAATTCCTCCTTTTGCCGTTTTGAACAGCAGTATTAATACGGACACGCCATAAGTTCAAGTAAAAAAACGTTTTTAAAATAAAGATAAAATAAGTGAGGAAGTAGATTTTAAATTTGATAAGACGGCATATGTGTCCTATCCAAGAAAGTTCATTATTCCGTATGTATGAGACTAAAACCGTGAATTTTGGTGCAGCCAATTAAAGAATAAATATAAAGATAGTTATTTTTCGAAAAAGATATAATTGTTTGGGAAGCAGAAGACAACAAGTGAAATTCAGTCACAATCATAGGTCCCACAACCCATTTTCAAAGACGTTTTGCAGAAAGCTAACTATATTTAAAAGAACATCCATTTATTTTAGCTTTAATAATATCACTTTTTTACTTTTTGCGCAAGAGATATTTTAAAAACTTACCTCTAAAATATTCAATATTTTCACACATTCATTTTTTGACAGCTGAAATATAATGTTATATCATTTTATGCAAACATTTTAGTGAGGTAAACAGAATGAACTATGAACAAGCACTTGAGTATGTTGACTCTTTCTTAAGATTTGGTATAAAGCCAGGGCTAGAAAGAATTAAACAGTTGCTTGACATGTTAGGGAATCCACAAAACGAGTTAAAATATATACACGTTGCCGGCACAAACGGTAAAGGCTCAACATGCGCATTTTTATCATCTATCTTGAAAGAATCTGGCCTCAAAGTGGGCCTTTTTACTTCTCCTTTTATACTGGATTTTCGCGAAAGATTTCAAATAAACGAGCAAATGATATCGCAACAGGATTTTGTGGACTTAGTTGAGTATATCATACCATTTGCAAAAAAAATGGCAAAATATGGAAGCAAGCTAACGGAATTTGAAATAATTACCGCCATAGCTTTTTTGTGGTTTAAAAGAGAAAACTGCGATATTGTTATCCTCGAGGTTGGTCTCGGAGGACGTCTGGATGCTACTAATGTTATAGAAAAAGCGTTGGTTTCGGTCATTACATCGATATCGTATGACCATACAAACATTTTAGGAAATACAATAAAAAAAATAGCTGGCGAGAAAGCCGGCATACTAAAACCAGGTGGCACTTTAGTTTTGTACCCAAAGCAAGATGAGCGAGTATTTTCGACCATAAAGAATATAGCTAAAAGTAAAAATAATAAAATACTTTTGCCCGATATCGCGCAGATAAGTGAAATCTCTTTAGGGATGCCAACAACTCAGTTCAATTATTGCTGTGAAAAATATAGCATAAGTTTACTCGGAGAGCATCAAGTGTACAATGCTGTTACTGCAATTACGGTAATAAAAGAGCTGCAAAAAAACAATACTTTTAATATTTCTGAACAAAGCATACACAATGGATTACTTAAAGCGAGAATACCATCGCGATTCGAGGTTCTCTCGGAACGACCCTTGGTTATTTTAGATGGAACACATAACCCTGGTGGAGCGGAGGTATTATCTGAGGCACTTCAAAAGTATCTAAGCGGGAAAAAAATTATAGCGCTTGTTGGTATGTTAAAGGACAAAGACGTTGAACAGGTTATTAAAGTTGTCGCGCCACTCATTTCTGAATTTATTGTTGTTCAGCCGGAAAATCTTCGTGCGATGGATAAATTTGAGTTGTGCGATTTAATTAAAAGATTTAACAGCCGTTGTGAGGTTGCAAAAGACTTAACTTATGCTGTGCAGTTAGTGCTTAGTAAACTAGATAAAGATTCTGTCGGGCTTGTTTTTGGGTCCTTATACTTAGCTTCGCAGATGCGGCCTATTTTGTTAGAAAAAACTAAGTAAAAAAGCCCTCAAGGACTGATTAGCCATCGAGGGTGATTATATAATATTTTTCAAATAAAGTAATCGAGTAATCAACATAATCAATACGGAAGAGCTATCCGCTAGAAAGAGCACACATTTTTGCAAAGAATACAATGCGACGCGCCAAAAAGAATTAAGGCTTACGTCAGAGAGAAACCCTCTCAAAGTTGTGCAAGTATGCGGCTCATTTATAGCGATTGCTCATAAGACGAGTAATTAAGCGCTAGCTTGACTTGCTTTTGCTTTGCGTACTTGCCAAATTACAAATAAAATAGCAAGCGCACCAATTCCACCAATAGCCCAGTAAAGCATAGGTGATGGAGTATCAACGGCATCAAAGATTACGTATGGTGAAAAGTGAGTTACAGCGATTTTTGAGACTTCCAAGTTGCCATCTGGAGTATGCATGGTTTTAGTCTCAGTAACTTGAATTTGTTCATCGATGCCGCCATCAACTGGATGGACAGCTTTAATGTCGCCATCGTCCCAATCTTCACCGTGCGCAATTACGATGTTAGCGGTGCCGTTAATGTCCGAATATTCGGTGCCGTCAGGACTCGTTACACCCATATTAAACACGGTCATCTTATTTGCTTCGACGTTGTCCTCGTGAGTATCATCAAAAATTTTCATAAGGTCAGAGAAGTCATCGGAATCTTCATCGACCCATTCTACATGGAAGGTTGAACCTTCTTCAAATAAATCCGCTATATATTCTATACCATATACATTAGAGGTTCCTTCGGACTCCTCTTGGAGCCAAATTATACCGTTTTCATCCGCGTTCTCTGCTGAGTACTCGATCCTAGTAACGCCGTCTTTATCTACGTACTGAGTATGTCCGCCAAATTCCTCAGGTTCACCAAAAAGATCTTCTAATGAAACAGAGTCATCGGTAGAGTCATCGTAATCCGCGGCAGCTTCTTCCGAGATGCCTGCAGTGCCAATCTCACCGTTTAAAATACCGAGGAAAATGTCTTGACTTCGTTTAATGAGTAAGTAGTTATTCGCTACGCGCTCTCCGCCAACTCTCCAACTAGGCAAATGGACGCGTTCGTGGTACACAACAGGGTTATCAGGGTCTCGTCCGTCATAAATAGCGTAGTCAACACGCTCCGTGCTGGACCCGGTATAACCTATTCCGAAAGTAGTGCCGTGAAAATTGGCCGCTGCCTGAGCCATCGCACACGCCACTTCGGGAGTTTCTTCTCTTCCGCGGTTGTGTCCATATTCTTCGTCGTAAAATGTGCCATCTAGCAAGCTTTTGTCAACACCTAGTTTTTCTTTTGCGTCGTTATTATAAGTGACATAACTAGAACGGAAAATGGAGGCACCGCCGATGATGGAAGTAGCTGTAACCATTGCTAGACCCGCGGTGGCGGACTCACCAAAACCAACGGTTCCTTTGGTTTGATATGTCGTTTTTCCATCTTCTCCCACGATTTTATCTTGCAATGAATCTCTAACGTGCTCCCAGCCCGATTTAACAGATTTCCATTGTTCTTCGGTAGGTGGTGTAGCAAACGTATCTTCCGCAGTATATCTATGCTCGCCCAAATTTACTACGCGTAGCCTTGCGGCAGATGATGAAAAATGGGGTACAAATGAAAAATTAACTAATGCCAAACTTAAAACTAATAACAAAACTTTTTTAAACTTCACTAATTTTCACTCCTTTAAAAACTTAATTTTAATTTCTTTTTTGCGGATAAAATTCGTCTACCCTCCTTATTGAAAATATGTTGTCGTTTACCCGACAAATTAATTGTACAATAGAGATGCAAATGTGTCAAGCAAAACATTTAATATATAAATTATGCACAATCACGAAAACAAAAAATCTTTACCATATAAATATTTATATGGTAAATCCAGTGATATTGGTATTTTTGATGTGTTATCCTTTATGAAAGTGGCAAAACGAGTTCATACAACATTTTTCGCACAATGGGTTTTTAGCTCGACAAACTGCTCGTCCGTGCAGCACTAAGCGATGGCAAAAATCATTTGATTGCATGGGCGGCAGTGCTTCGCGGAGCACTTGTTCGATTTTGGCGGGGTCTTTTAAGTTGTGAAAACCTAGTCTTTTTGTAATGCGAATGCAATGTGTATCGACTACTATGGCTGGTTTACCGAATATATCTCCGACGATTAAGTTTGCAGTTTTTCGGCCAACACCTGGCAATTCAAGTAATTCATCAATTGATGAAGGTACCGTAGCGTTAAATTTTTCAATGAGCAGTTTACACATGTTAACTATATCACGAGACTTTGTGCGATAAAAACCGCAAGACATTATATAAGGTTCGATATCCTCAGGTGAGGCAGAGGCAAACTCGTACACATTTTTGAAGTCTCTAAATAAGGCTGGAGTAACGAGGTTGACGCGAGCATCTGTGCATTGCGCGGACAGTCGAGTGGCAATTAATAATTGGAGGGGGTCTTTATACTGTAATGAGCAATAGGCGTTTGGATATTCTTGCGCGAGTGCACTAATGGCCAATTGGGCTAGTTCTTGATTTGTCATAAAAACTCTCCTGTGTGGTAATTGAAATAATATGTATATAAAATTTTGTAAAGTTTTTCATCATTATATGTAAGCGTGATAGCGCTGTCAATAAATGTTTAATAAGGCTATGGCTAAAAATGTTGGAGGAGATGAGCGGGGATAATAAGTGGAGTTTAGTATTATGTAGGTGCTGTAACAAGGATAAGCTCGACAGGAAACAAGTGAACAGTCTTCTTTGTTAACAAATGCGGTGCTGAAAAATGGTGAAATTTGTCGAAAAAGTAAAACTGAAAAATATTTAAAAATTTTTTAAAAAAAGCGTTGACAATGGATTTTGGAAGTGTTAGAATAATAATCACGCTGCTGATGAGCGAAAACGAAAAAGCGCAAAGGAAAGCGGCGAAAGAGGACCTTGAAAATTAAACAACGATGACAAATAATGACCCGTAATTTTCTTGAGAGGAAAAATTCTAATTTCTAAAATAGAAAAAAGAATCGTACTTTCAAAATTTACAGAGAGTGACGAACTTAAATCG
>JAZQHA010000100.1:0-1637 GCA_045540315.1 Acutalibacteraceae bacterium
AGAACGAGCGCACAGTAGACTTCGGTGCCGGGCGTTGTGCCTATGCCAATATGCTCATGAAGCAAGGCTACAAGATGCTTGCCTACGAGCCCCACTTCCAGCAAAAAGGCACACTCAACATCCGCGAAGTGGTGCGTATGATTAAGGTACTCCGCGAGGACATTCGCAAGCATGGGCTCATGGATGTGGTGGTACTCGACAGCGTGCTTAATTCCGTGGTGAACAGCCAGTTTGAACACGCTGTACTGACCACCTGTAACGCGCTGCTCAAGCAGGACGGTCGAATCTATATCGGTACGCGCTCGCTGCCATTTACGGAGCGACTCAAGACGTTCAAGACCTACAACAGCCATGGGCGTGATATTCAGTTTCTCGATAAAGAGAACTTCGGGGCTACCTACCGCAGCGGAGTCTGGACGATGCAGCACTTCCATACCCATGACAGCCTCCGCAACCTCTTGCTGGAATATTTTGAGAACGTGGAAATCAAGGGACGAGAAAGCGAGGTTCAGCTATACGCCATCGCCAGCCATCCCCGGAAGCTGCCGCGAACCAAGGTGGAAGAATCCATTAACGTGGAGTTCAATATGGAATACCCCGGAAACTACCATCACAACATGCACGGTGAACTGGTGGCAGAAATTATGCAAAACATTGAGCGAGAACGCAGTTTCTTGTAAATTGAAGCCGATTTTATTTGCAAAATTTGCAAGAACGTGCTATACTGAACAACAAAATAGACGCCATGATTACGATTCGCACACTAAAGGTCAGCGCACCCTTTTCCTATCTCTGGTTGAAACACGTTACCGGGGTGAATCTGGCAGTCCATTGTGCGCATTGCTTGCTGGGAGAATATGACCCGCGTATCAAAGCCAACCTGACCGAAGTCTCGAACATCACGTTGCCGGATGCTCCCTACCATTACCTCTGCGGAGTCAGCCGCCCCTACGTGTGGAGCCGCAACTTCCATCTAGCTTTCCGGGAAAAGGAGGGAAGCCTCTTAACCATCCAGCGTAACGGTATTTATGTTGAGATTGAGAACGCCGAGGAGGTAAAGTTCAGCATGGCTGATGCCGACCCGAACGACCCGCACTATCGGAGCAAGAACTACCGCACCTGCCGCAACTGGCAGTTTGCTTTTAAGATTTCCAAATTGCTGTAAAACGAACGAGGACGCATCCGTAGTTTTGGACGCGTCCTCGTTTGCTTTCTTGTAGATTTTACTTGGAAGCCTTGGCAACGACTTCTTTCAGGTTCTTACCGACCTTGAACTTCACCACCGTGCGAGCAGGAATCGGAACATCCTTGCCCGGATTCTTGGGGTTACGTCCGACCTTGGGCTTTACTTCTTTAGCGTAGAAAGTGCCAAAGTTGCGGAATACAACGGTATCGCCATTTCCCAGAGCTTCGGTAATCGAATCAACCGTCTTCTGGATGACTTCAAGCACTTCGACCTGTGTGCAGCCGTTATCCAGCTGAGCACACACCATGTTTACTAACTCTCTCTTGGTAATCGTAGCCATAAGTGTAAAAGTTTGTTGCGCTTATTATAGTCAGCCACGTATATTTGGTCAAGGCTTTAGCAAACAGAAAAGCTCCCGGTGACTAGGCGGGAGCTTTTCAAGAGAAAAAAC
>JAZQHA010000101.1:0-5801 GCA_045540315.1 Acutalibacteraceae bacterium
TATTTTTGCACATAAAGAAAAAGATGAATTTGCCCAAAAAAGTGAGCGGGTCACGCACAGGCGCAACTCGCTCACGATTTTATTGGCTTATCGCTTAGAAAGCACGACGCTTGGTGAGGCAGACGGTTAGACCGGCGGCGCTAATGACCATTAGAGCAACAAACAGCATCAGGTGGCTATTGTCGCCTGTCTTGGGGTTGCTGGGGTCGGCTTCCGGTGTGGTGGCCTTATTCTCCAAAACAACATAGCTGGAGAAGTGGGTAGTCTCAAAGCTCAAAACGCCATCGGCATAGGTGGTGGGCATAGCGGTGATGGTGCCATCGTCAGCAACATAGGCTACATAGTAATCTGTGCCGGTCTTGCCCTCGGGCAACTCAAAAGGTAGGGAGACCGTGACCTTGCCGCCGCCAAACTCGGTGATTTTGGTCTCACCGGCAAAGGCTTCCAGATTCAGAATGGTGTGGACTTCCTTTTCTTCCAAAGCAGCTTTCTGCTCGGTAGTCAGGGTGGTATCCTCTACCTCTTTGACAACGATGGTAACATCGGTCTCACCGGCCTGTGTGCCGATAGAGCCGATAGCGGTCTTGTCAAAGCTGACGGTGGCATCGGGCAGCTTGATTTCCACGGCGGTCTCGGCATTGGTAATCTTGTCCACAGTCTCGGAGCCGATGACTACGCTGCTGACTTTTTCCTCGGTGTCGGTCACATCAATGACCACATCCTCGCCTTCTGTGATTTCCACAAAGCTGTCGGGGACAGTAGCGGTGCCGTTCTCGACGGTGACTTCTTCCTTCACATCTTCCTTGGGTTCAAAGACAACAAGCTTTTCGACAATATCCTTGGCAGGCACACACCAGCCCTCATAGAAACTGTCATAGTCGTCTCCGTATATATCCTTGATACTTTCTGAGTCCACGCGAGTGATGGCTTTCCACTGCTCTTCTGTTCCTGCAAAGTGAATAGCTTTCAGCGTCTGCGTTGCGTGTCTGTTATCAAGACCAGATATGAGGAGCGTTAAATAGTCCATCTCCGTCAGTGTAGAGGGCAGATATAGGTCAGTCAAAGCAATAAAGCTATTGCCGGGAGAGCCAAAAGGCCAACCGGTCAATGAGGTAATACCCTCGGGAATGACCAGAGAGGTCATTGCGGTAGAAAACAGGAATCCATACTCAGGGATAGCCTTCAACGTGGTAGGCAGCTGGATGGTTTCATGAATAGTGTAGTAACTGTTATCTGTGGCAAAGGCAAAATTGGAAAGGCTTTCCACACCCTCCTCAACAATAACGTGCCGTACGGGCAGTTTCCACCAGCCCGGCTCGTAGTTGCGCTCTCCGTTCCAGTAATCGTCGATGGTTTCTGCAGTTGTATACATATCACCGGTACCGGAAATGGTCAGGGTGTCGGTGGTAGTGTCAAAGCTCCATGTCATATTATCGCCGCACTTGCCGGAAGTGGCAGGCAGTTCAAGAACGGTAATGTTCATGGAAACATTAAAGGTATATTCCGTATCTCCTGCGTCCTCGATTGCGGTGGTCTTTTCAAAGGTAACAGTGTATGTACCGGCTTCCGTGGGCCAGTTCTCTACAATGGGGTCGCCATAGGAAATGTCAAACCATTCAGAATAACCACTGTCAGTATATCTAACTTGGCACTGATAGCGAGTAGGCATAGCTCCATAGCCACCTACATAGTAGGTCATATCGTAGGCATCTGCATAAAGCTGTGGTTCTGTTGATTCTGTCTCACCGGTAGCCATAGCAGGCACTGCAAGTGCCATAATCATTACCACAGCCAGCAAGATGCTCATTAGTCTTTTCATAGCGATTTTCCTCCTTGTTATTTGATAGGCGGACGGTAGAACTCGCCATTATTGTCTCGATACACCCAGTCACCTCTTGCTCCGTAGTCGGGCAAATCGTCATAGTATCTGGTAACGGGAATCTTTTTGCCGTCCACAAAAGCAGTGTACTGGTCATCATTAGGACGAGAAGCCCACAGACCAAAACGCCAAACCTTGAAAAAGATACCAATAATATAGACACAACCAGCAATGGTAACGCCCCATGCAAAAAAGAAAAGGAAAGACTTTCCGAAGAAGCTCCAGAATGTGGACATCACCTCTCCCTCGGGGGAACGCTTGCGGATGGTACTAATACCAGGCAAATAACATAGATAGGTAAGACCCGCGCAAACAAGTGTAGCAACCAGAAAGCCCATCTTGTCGCCAAAGGTTCCCTCAACGATTAAGACACCGTAGATAAAAAAGACCAGCGTCATAATCAAGCAAGCAAAGCCCATCCATCCGGCAATCGCCAGTGAAATGGTATTATATCTGGGTTTTACATCCACATCCTTGTGAATGATAAGTTGCGGAGCTGCTTGGGGTACAGAGCCCGTTTGAGCGCCACAGTTCGGGCAGAAATTACCGGCCACTTCTGCACCACAGTTCTGACAGTAAGGCATAAACAAACATCCCTCTCTATTATTTTCTATTTGACGACATTTAGTGAATGTCATTCTCTGCACCATTTTAGCATACAATATCCAAAATGACAAGTAGTGAATGTCAAAAAATCAAGTTTTCATGCTGAAAGGCGGCGGGGCGATGTTTATTAACAAAACCAAGAGCGGTGATAACAATACCTGCGGTAAGAACATTGCCGCCCTCCGTAAGGCTGCCGGCCTTTCCCAAAATCAGCTTGCCGGACAACTTCAGCTCCACGGGCTGGATGTGGACAAAAATGCTATTCAGCGCATAGAGGCAGGAAAACGCTTTGTGACCGACATAGAGCTTGTATACCTGGCCGATGTGCTAAAGGTCAGCTATGACACCTTGCTTAATCGAGAGGAAATCAGCACAGACCCCATAAATAAATAAATAAAAGGCAGCGCCGTGTGATGAATTTCACACGGCGCTTTCCTATGCGTGATTCGTGTATAGCTTGAGTACAAGTGTGAATCATTCTGTCTTTATCTGTTCACTTGAATAGATTATCTGCCGCTCGGTTGCCGAATTGTTCTTGGGTACTATAAGCCATTATTAATATAGTACAGGCAGAGGAATACAGGAGACGGACAGAGTGAAGAACCAAAACAGCCGCGAAACCGTGTTCGCTGCACTGAAGCTTATCGAGCAGCTTTACATCGATGGGCATATTTCCCGCAAGGAACTGCTGGGCATTGTTTACCAGAACACTACGATGCCTGAATATGAAGAGTTCATTGCCAAGCTTGCCGACAAAGAAGCTGCCTAACCACCATTACACAACATACATACCGAAAGGAAACACTACTATGGAAACTACTGAGAAAATCCGCGTGGTCTTTTATGCCCGCGTATCCACCGAGCATGAGGCTCAAATCAACGCCTTTGACAATCAGATTGAATGGTACAAGGCAGAACTGCTGCGGCACCCCGAATGGGAATTGGTTAACATCTACTCCGATAAGGGAGTAACTGGAACCAGCGTCCAGAAGCGCGAGGGTTTCATGCAAATGTATGCCGACGCACACCTTGGACAGTTCGATAAGATTGTAACCCGTGAACTGTCCCGCTTTGCCCGAAATGTAGAGGAGGCATACGAGTACCACAGAAAGTTCGAGCAGCTTGGGGTAAGTATTCTTTTCTTAAATGACGGCATTGATACAGCTAACCCTGAAAATATGACTGTCTCGTTTGCTGTTATGGCAGCGCTGGCGCAAGAAGAAAGCCGCAAGGTATCTACACGCGCCAAGGACGGTCAAAAAATCAGCAGAGCCAAAGGCGTATATTACGGGAATGGTAATATTCTGGGATATGACCGCTACGAGAGCAAGGCACCCGGCGAACGCTACAAAACAGTTTGGTATGAAATCAACGAGGAGCAGGCCGATACCGTCCGTATGATTTACGACATGTATCTTTCCGGGATGGGGCTGTCCCTTATCAAAGACGAACTGGAGCGCCGTGGTCGCAAGACAGCACAAGGTAAGACCAACTGGCACGAGAGTAACATATCCAAGGTGCTTAAAAACACCTTTTATTATGGAGTCATTACCTACCGTAAGGAATATGTGGATAGCTATCTGCAACAGAAGCGCCGCAAGAACTACGACAAAGAGAAATTCGAGTATGCGGAAGGGCGGCACACCCCCATTGTCACCAAGGAACAATTTGACCGTGTGCAGAACATCATGGCTACCCGGAGCATCCCGTTCCAACAGACCCGCAAAGGCAAAAAGCCGGCCATTGATGAATGGGCAAAGCTGCTCAAGTGCTCCTGTGGCTGCAATGTGACCCGCGCCCACTATTCCGGCGCTGGCGAAAACAAAAAGGTTGCCTACCAGTGCTATGATGTGGCAAGAAACGGCACACCGGAGAACCGCAAGAAAAAAGGATTGCCCCACGAGGGGTATTGCAATTCCCAGTTTGTTCAGCGGTGGAAGCTGGAGTTTATGGCAAATCACCTATTCAAGGACTTTTTGCCCGAAAAGGATGCTGTTGTAGACTTGGCAAGCCAGATACTGGCAAACTATCTGGAAAGCGCCGGAGCAGACAACGACACCAAGACAGCCCTTGCTAAAAAGGAAGCGGAGCTTAATGTCTTGGCGCAACGCAAGCAGCGCAATATGAACTTCCTGCTGGACGGAACATTGGACGCTGTTATGTTCAAGCAGAACGAGGCGCAAATCAGTGCAGACATCGAAGCTGCTCAGGAGGAAATTGCAGCCCTCCGCAAGGAACTGACCGAGAACAACACGCAGGAAGTTCTGGAAGAGCGCATCCGGCGGCTGAAAGCCCTGCTGGCGGATTATGTGTCCGTGGACAGTGAGGACAATATCATCCCCGAACTGGTAGTCACGGCTTTTGTGAAGCAGATTATCGTCTTTGATGACCATTTTGAATGGTACCTCAGGACGGATACCTCCAATGAGCCGATTGCCTGCAAAGTAAAGGGCAGAGTGAACACGGACAAGGTTTTTACCTTGTCCGATTCCATTTACCCATATTGTATTCCGCAGGACAGGCTGCTATCAAGGGCTAATTAAACTAACAAAATCGCCACCCGTTTGGGTGGCGATTTTTCTTATCTATTTAATTTAGGGTTTTCTGTGCGACCAATGAGGTAGTCAACAGAAACATTAAAATATTCTGCTATTTTAATTAGTTCGTCAATGCCAGGCTCTCGCTCACCGGTTTCGTAGCGGCTAATTGTGTTTTGCGTTGTATTCAACTCAGTTGCCAGTCTCAGTTGAGACATGCCTTTTTTCTTTCGCAATTCTTTTAGCCGCATAAGAACACTCCTTCCTCTTGACATTATTATCCCATAGTGGTATATTCAATATATCCCAATTTGGGATATATTGTCTTATAAGGAAAAGGAGAGCTTAATTATGGCAGAATTAAAAATTATGGGTATAGTGTTTGGCGCAGCGATTCTGTGGTTTATATACACGATTTTTATTAAAGACAAGTTGCTCCAAAGAAAGAGCATTGCAGGAAAAGTTGAAAGTATACTAAAAAAAGATATGTCTTCCAAGTACGCAAGATGTATCTTCTATATGAACAACGATTATGATAACGGTTATTCCCAAAGTGAATGGTTAAACCTTTTCAAAAAGAGTGTAGCCGATAAAGAGTGGGATAAGAACTCCCAGGAGTACACTGAGGCTGTTGCTCCCTTTCTTAACGCAATAGTTGTTGCTGATGAAGGGCATTATATTCGTAGAGGTTGTGAGTTTATAGAAAATACACTTACCCCTTTTAGCCCTGCGCACAATGACAGAATCTCTCTCAATTACTTTGTAGAGCCTTACGAGTA
>JAZQHA010000102.1:0-4030 GCA_045540315.1 Acutalibacteraceae bacterium
CCTATGTAAAAGAAATAGACGGCGGGCTAAGTTCCTTGCAGAAGGAAGTGGGAGGCTACATTGAGGCGGTGTACCCCTTTGAAGATCCCGTTGCCATCATCTGCAATGAGGAGGGGAAACTTGACGGTTTGCCTCTCAACCGTGCTCTGCGGGATGAAGACGGCCATGTGTATGACATCATTGCCGGTACATTTTTAATTGCCGGTCTGAGTGATGATAACTTCTGTTCTCTGGATGATGCACAGGCAGAGAAGTATTCCGCAATGTATAAAAGTCCGGAGCTTTTCATGCGTTTTGGCAGTCGTACCCTTGTGATCCCTGCGGAGGAAAAGGCCAAACCCGACAAGGAAAAGAAAAGCATGGACAAGGAAAGATAAGGACAATTTGTCCCGAAGCAGGAAGGGGTGATGCTTAGTGGTGGATGAAGATATATCCCGGCGCAGCATAGCCATAAGCGTAAAAACGGCAAAGCTCAGTGCCAGGGCCTTGGCTTATGTGCTTGTGAATATAGGGCGTAAGCTATCCAAGCATGAGCTCCCCCACGGTAAAATGAGCGTCAAAAAGCTCATGTCTCACGGAACTGCCGCAAGCAGCATTGAGCTTTCAGGTGACACTGCGCTCTTTGACAGGGTTGCACGAAAGTGGAATGTGGACTACGCTTTTTACAAGACAGAGCCGGATAAGTATCTGCTTTTCTTCAAATCCAATCAGGCGGATGCTATGACCGCCTGTTTTGCCGAGTATTCCAAAAAGGTGCTCAGGCGGGAAAAGGCTGAAAAGCTGCCCATCAGGGAGCAAATCACAAGGGCCAAAGATGCAATTAAGCATCTGGAAAAGAAACGGGCAAAGGAGCGAGAGTATGAAAGATAATCTGAGAAAATACCTGCTTCCAAATCAGCCTTGCTTCTTTATCCTGTGGTTCTGTCTGAAACTGGGCACAGCCTACCGCCTTGGCGGTAAAGAGCTTATTCACTTGCCACAGTATATAGGCCCCGCCTTTGCAGAACTTTCACCGGGGCTTAACTTATTTGATTGGCTTGTTGGCATCGTGAGTGCGCTGCTCTTTCGCACCTTTATCTATTTCAGAACTCAGAATGCAAAAAAGTTCAGGCGGGATGAGGAGTACGGCTCGGCAAGGTGTGGTGCATAATCTTAACTGTAAGGAAAACTATGTGGACGCAGGAGGTATGCACATGAACGAATATAATAAAATTACAGCCCTTTACTCCCGCCTTTCCGTCGGGGACGAGGACAGAGATGGCGGCGAGAGCAACAGCATTGTAAACCAAAAGGCATTTCTGGAACGGTACGCCCAACAGCAGAGATTAACCAATATCCGGCACTACATTGACGATGACGAAAGCGGCAGGTTCTTTGACCGCTCTGCCTATTCCCGCATGATGGAGGATGTGGAAAACGGAAAAATAGGCGTCTGCATTATGAAAGACCTGACGCGCTGGGGGCGTGATTATCTCCAAGTCGGCAATGCAATGGAGGTATTCAGACGGAACAATGTCCGCTTTATCGCGGTCAATAACGGCATAGACAGCGACAATCCCGATACATTGGAGTTTGCGCCCTTTATCAATATCATGTCGGAGTGGTACGCAAAGGACATCAGCAAGAAAGTAAAAACGGGTATCAGGACCAAGGGTGCAAGCGGCAAACCCATCGCCACCGAAGCCCCATACGGATATATGAAAGACCCGAACAACAAGGATTTTTGGATAATCGACGAGGAAGCCGCCGAAGTGGTACGCTTGATTTTCCGTCTGTTTATCGGCGGGAAGAACAGAAACCAAATTGCCGTATATCTCAAAAACGAGCAAATCCTCACGCCTACGTTCTACCTCAAACAGCACGACAGAGGGACAGCGAAAAGCAGACCGCTGAACGAGGAAAATCGCTATAAATGGAACAAAGCAACCTTAACCAAGATACTCACAAGGCAGGAGTATTGTGGTGATGTTGTCAATTTCAAGACCACAAAGCATTTTCGGGACAAGCGCAACCACTATGTAGATAAAAGCGAATGGCAGATAACCGAGAATGTGCATGAGCCGATTATCGACCGCGCCGACTTTGAAACCGTACAGCGGATTTTGGAAAACGCGCCTGTCAGACGCCCTAACGGGGACGGAGAAATCCACCCTTTGTCGGGCTTGATGTTCTGTAAAGACTGCGGCGCAAAAATGCACATTCGCATAGATTACAGGAACGGCGGCAAGCGTCATGTTGCCTTTTGCAGCGAGTACCACAAGGGCAAAGCCAAAAATCCCAAATGCAATTCCCCGCACATCATAGACGCTGATTTAGTCATGCAGACTATCGCGGATGTTCTGAAAAAAGTTGCAGAATACTCCATAAGCAACCGGGAGGAATTTGAAGCATTAGTCCGAAAAAACCTTGATATGCAGCAGACGGACAAGAGCAAAAAACAGCAGAAGCGTATTCCGCAAATTACAACACGCCTTGAACAGATTGACAAGGTGCTGAATAAACTCTACGAGGATAACGCCCTCGGTGCTATCCCACAAGACCGATACGAGCAAATGTCACAGAAATATTCGGAGGAATACTATACGCTGAAAGCGGAACTTGCAGAACTCAAAGAACAGTTATCCGCGTTTGAGGACGCAGGAGGATGGGCGCATAAGTTTTTGAAGCTGATAGAACGCTACGCCGCCTTTACCGACCTTACCCCCGCCATTCTCAATGAATTTATCAGCAGAATTGAAGTGCATGAGCGCGATAAGAAAAGGGCAAAACAAGCTGTTCAGCATATCGGGATATATTTCAGCTATATCGGCAAGTTTGAAAACGAACTGACACAGCTTGCAGAGCCGACAGAGGAAGAAATCCGGCAAATGCGGGAGAAAATCGAAGAAGCCCAAAAGGAAAAGAGCCGCGCTTATCATCGGAACTACTCAAAGGAATACCGGGCGAAAAACCTTGAAAAACGCCGGGAGTATGAACGCATCAAGGCGCGGGAATATCGGGCAAAGCGAAAGGCGCAAGCCGCTGCGCTGCCCGTATCGTAAAACAGAATAACCGACAGCAGAAAGGGATTTTCCAACTATGGGAAATCCTTTTTTTGCACCCAAAGGAAGGAGTGACCCAATGACAGAAAAGAAAACCACAACCACCGCGCAGAAGCAGCCGGATGGTATCATCACAACACAGCGGAACGGACAGACCATCGTTGCGGAGTTGTTTTTCAATCACAGAAGCGCAGAAACATTCCGCGACAAGCTGCTGAAAGCGATACTTGCCGACTATTCGCATTTTTCTGCGTCTGACGGTCAAGAGCCGTAAAAACGGAATATTTGACGATTGGAACACTCTGGACGAGGAATGTATCGCCAGAGCATTTTCTATTGAAAAAACGCCGTTTTTCCCAAGTCAAGAGCCGAAGAAAACACCCGAAAAATGCCCCTACTGCGTAACAGGGGCGCAGAAAGGAGAGTTTATGAAAACAGGACTGAAAAAGCAGGAAAAGACCACCGATATTTGGTTTGACGAGAAAGACCCCCTTATCCATATCCGCACCCACAACACCGACTTGAAGAACAGGCTGACCGCGTACAGCCGCCGCTTCCCCTCTGTCTGTAAGCTGACCGACAGCGACCCGGAAACGGGCTGTATGGAGTTTGAGATTGCAAAGGGACGCTTCTCTTTCCGTCTGACCGCACCATACAGCGAGGAACGCAGACAGGCGGCAAGCGACTATGCAAAGAAGCATGGTATTTCAGCCGGGAAAAGCAAGCCATGACACAAAGATACAGTAAAATTATTAGGTAAGGACGGTTGATGTCTATGTAAAACGAACAGGAGGATAAAAATTGACTGGAAGCATTTACGGCTATGTGCGTGTCAGCACAAGAGAACAAAACGAGGACAGGCAGCTTATCGCCTTACGCGAGGTAGGCGTTTCAGATAAGAATATCTTTATGGATAAGCAATCCGGCAAAGATTTTGAGCGTCCACAGTACAAAAAGCTGCTTAGAAAAATGAAAAAAGACGACCTGCT
>JAZQHA010000103.1:0-3245 GCA_045540315.1 Acutalibacteraceae bacterium
TCACCCTTGCAGGGCAAACACTCTGTGTTTTGCTAATCAGCCTTACAGCCGTCGGCTGCTTTGTTCTTCAGGTCTGGGATTCCGCATCATCGCGGCTCCGCGCGGACTTTCACCGCAGTGCGCATATCGCGTCGGTCGTACCAAAGCAAAAGCCGCTGCTCGGTGACGAGCAACGGCCTTTGAATGAAGCATCGTTTTTTTTATTACTTACGACCTATCTGGGCGTATCAACGAGAAGCCCGACGGCGACGAGCAGCCAAGCCAGCCAAAGCCAGCAGGGAAAGCGTGGCGGTGGTGGGCTCGGGAATGATTTGGGTTGTCAGACCGCTTACAAACTGAGCATCGTGTAGGATAATGTTGGCATCGTTGTTAGTACCCGAAAGTTTTCCGCCAAACTTGAATTCCTTAATTAACTTGGCGGAGGAGAATTCATTTGCAGAAGTAATGGTTGTATAGCCTGCCTGTTTGCCGTCAACAAACAGAGTCAGTTTGCCTTCTCCGTTATTCTGTAGGGCGAGAGTAACAACGTCACCATAGCCATTCTCGGGAATCGTATAGCCAATAGCTCCAATGTCTTTGTTGTCTTCGTTTACTACGTTGAAGAACCCTTCTTTATCCAAGACAAACTTGTTATTGTTCTGATAGAACGAAGGTTTCCAGTTCCAGGCAGTAGACTCGCCCAGACTGAAAATAATAGGGTAGTTGTTGTTCGCTTTCCCCATCTGCACCTTGACCAGAAGGGTAAACTCATCAGAATAGCTGAGGTTGCCTCCGGTCTGCTTGAAGCTGAAAGCGTCGTTATTGAGCGTAATGGCACCATTGGAAATTAAGGTCGAACCCACACCGGAATTAAGGTTGGAAGTAACCCCTTCCACATAGCTGGTGAAAACCACCCCGGTAGAGTCAAAGTCCAGATCCCAGACCAAAGCCGGTTCTGCAGCCATGGAAATACTGCTCCATGCGAGAAGAGTAATGATTGTTTTCTTCATGTTAGATAGAATTGATTGTTATGGTTAGAGCAGCTCGTGCAGGGATACCCTTTCCCACGCGCGTCGGGAGGCTGAGAGACCTGCTCCTAAGCCGCTGAGGAAAATATACAGCATTGACGATGCTGATACCTTGGATTGTTGCGTATTCTCAATAATTGAGGAATATCATCCATCGGCATATATGTTACTCCCAAGCCGTAAAAAAGTGCAAAAAATGCATAATTTTAAGCGTTTTAGCGTTTTTACGCTTGCATCAGCATCGTCAATGCTGGAGGCAAGCAAAGAAAAAACCGCCCACAAGGCGGCTGAGCCTTTAGTCGTTGGCTTCTCGTGTAAAGTGGAAGCTCAGGTCAGAGATTTCGCCGTAGTATTGCTCCGTTCGGCTCACAACTCAGACAAATGGCAATTTAATGCTTGGTTCATGCCTTTTTAAACACGAAATGAAAATTTTTGTTGACAATGTACCCACATTTGTATACATATATTTTCATGAAGGAGGCTTTATTTCAGCCATCGCTCATTAATGAGAGCAATAGCACGCAGCGAACAAGAATCTACAGACGCCTGTCGGCAGGGAAATTGCAACGAGTCCTTCCCGGGGTCATGGTAGATTCAGATATCATGCTCACAGATGCACATATAATGGGGCTGCTTTATGCCCGGCAACCGTCCGTCATCATGAATCTGATTTCCGCTTTGTCCTACCACGGGCTTACCACACAGATTCCGGATGTTCTGTCGGTTGCAATTCCACGAGGAGTGCGCATGCCCTTCCTACATGACATCCCTGTTCAAGTGTGGTATACAAAGCCCGAGCTGCTCAAGGATTGCTCTATTATCGGTCAGGGTGAGTTCGGGGATTTCCGAGTCACAACACCTGAACGTACACTTGTTGATTGCTTCAAATTCCGAAATAAAATCGGGCTTTCGATTTTTCTTGAAGCGGCACGGATGGGGCTAGGACAGCTCAATCCCTCCATCATTCATCACGAAGCCGAACGCCTGCGCGTTCTCAACGGCATCCTTCCCTATCTGAAATCCTATTTCTCATGAATATAAAAGCCGCATTACAGCAACGAGCGAAAGAACTCAATATTGCCTTGCCTAAATTGTTGCAGCACTATGCAATGGAACGCTTTCTGTACCGCCTTTCTCTTTCTCCTGTTGCAGACAGGTTCTATTTGAAAGGCGGTATGTTACTCATGGGTGTAGGCGCAGGAACAGCCCGCACCACGATGGATATAGACCTACTTGGGCGTATTTCCAATTCCCCTGAGAGTATACAAAAAGCAATATCCTCCATCATTCATACTAAGCCCGGAGTAGCTGATGGCGTGAGCTTTTCTGACAAGTTGGAAGTGACAGAAATAACCAAGGATGCGCTGTATGTAGGGCTGCGAATTTCCTTTACTGCAGATGTTGCGGGCGTACACTGCGATATGAAAGTCGATATCGGATTCAGCGATGAAATATATCCGGCAGCCCGTATGTTGGATTATCCGGCAACCCTCAATGGCATCCCCGGAGCCCGTCTGCAATGCTATTCTTTAGAATCCGTTGTTGCTGAGAAATGGCAAGCGATGGTTCAGCTTAAACAAATGAACTCACGCATGAAGGATTTTTATGACCTCTGGTTTCTTTCCCGCCGTTATTCATTTACATATGCCACCCTGCACAACGCTATTACTCGAACCTTTGAACGCCGCGAAACAGATACGAAGGAATATGTCATTCTGAAAACAGAAAACTACCGAAAAGCTCAACAAGCAGAATGGGCTGCTTATATCCGCAAACTAAAAGCTGCCACTTTCCAAAAGAAAGATGCTGTTGAAATACCATCTCGCATATTCGCAGAGGTTCTGGACGAAATTATGACTTGGTTAGAGCCTGTTATGATTGATGTTCAGTACCACACGTGGAAGCCGGGAAAGGGGTGGCGGTAAGAAAACTCATCCTTCACCAAAAACAAAACGCAAGAAGAACCGCTTATCTTCTTGCGTTTTGTTTTTTGCGTCTGCGCTTATTCCCTTTTAGGAATATTTATGTATCCGATGAACTTTTTTGAACAAAATATTCCTAATTGGGAATATGTTCTTGCATTTTTACCGGAATTGTCTATAATAATCCCAAAAGGGAACATGAATATTGTAACAGAATCAGAATTAGGCGTAATCATTCGGGAGCGCCGCAAGAAGCAAGGGCTTACCATCGCGGAGCTCTCGATGATGGTGCCATGCAGTCCTCGCTTACTGGGTG
>JAZQHA010000104.1:0-4123 GCA_045540315.1 Acutalibacteraceae bacterium
TACAAGCTGTACATAATCAACATTCAACTGGAAGCAGATGACGACCCTCAAATGATTTTTGAAAGTCTGAATTCTACCGGTTTGGATTTGAGTGAGGGCGATAAAATCCGAAACTTTATACTCATGGGCTTACCTGTAGGGCAACAGAATGAGTACTACGAGAAGTATTGGAACAGAATCGAAGCATACACGAAACAGGATGTCAGCGCATTCATTCGAGATTACCTTAGTGTAAAACAACAGGAGATTCCCCAGCAAAAGAAAATCTACGCCATTTTCAAGGAATATGTGGAGAGTAGGAAGCTCAGTATCGATACCATTCTCTCCGATATGTTGGATTATGCTAAGAGATATGCCTTCCTGCTCGGGGCAAAAACAGGCAATGCTAACCTTGATGCATGCATCTACAGACTTAACAGATTGGAAACTACTGTAACAAGACCTTTCTTCCTCGAAGTCTTACGCCTGTATAATGAGGGGAAGCTTACCATCAGCCAGGTCACCGAGATATTCCTTGTTGCTGAAAATTATCTATTCCGCAGAAATATTTGCGAACTGCCGACTAATGCGCTCAACAAAATATTCTTGCTACTGCACAGAGAGATAATTCGCTATGACGGAACAGATGAGAATTATGTAGAAAAATACAAGTATGCGCTCTTATCCAAGAGAGAGAAAGCGCGTTTCCCGGATAATGATGAGTTCATAGCGGCTTTTGCAAGCAGAGCTATTTACCTCATGAATAGCAAGAATAAGATATACATTCTGGAACGGCTGGAGAACTTTGGCACAGCTGAAGACAAGGATGTATACCGCCATTGCGATGAGGGGACGTATAGCATTGAGCATATCATGCCCCAGCATCTCACTCCGACTTGGCATAATGAGCTGGGACACGATTACGCTCAGATACATGATGAATGGCTGCACCGTATTGCTAATTTAACGCTTACCGCCTACAACTCCAAATACAAAAATGCCTCTTTCTATGAGAAGAAGCACATGGAGCACGGCTTTATTGACAGCGGTATTCGTATGAATACTTGGATAGCCTGTAAGGATAAATGGACGTTGACTGAACTGGAAGAGCGTAGTCAATTCCTAGCCAACAGAGCTCTCACTATATGGGCAGATCCCCTCACATCATTCGTTCCGGAAGAGAAGCAGATGGATTCATATGATCTATCAGACGATAACGAGTTGATGATAGGTCGTTCCATTGCCAGATTTGCCTACAAGTCTACTGAGCAGCCCGTCACAAGCTGGGTAGACATGTATCAGAAGGTGTTGGAGATGCTATACGCCGAGGATAGTTCCATTCTCACTAGAATGGCAAACTCTGACGGGGCTGGATTGGAATCTCACCTCAGACCTACTGGGACTGGCTTTACCAAGAGCGTGGAAATAGTCAATGGAATACACGTCTTTACCGATAACGACACTCCCAGCAAGCTATTCGTATTGAGAAAAGTTTTCCAGGCATACGAAATAGACCTCTCGGAATTGGTATTCTATTTGCGTGACGAAAATGAAGAAAATAAGGTGGAAGTTGGCACGCGTTATGAACGGAGAAAACGCTACTGGACTTTCGCATTGGATTTCATACACGAGGTTCACGGTAAAGGGGCTTTCAGCAATGTCAACCCATCGAAGCAAAACTGGATTAGCGGCTTTATCGGTGTACAAGGTGTTAACATAAGCTGTGTGGCAAACAGAGATGGTGCTCGAATCGAACTTTACATTGCGAAGAACAATGTAGAAGAGAACAAGCGAATCTTTGACTTACTTTTTGCTCATAAAGACGAAATAGAAACCAAAATTGGTACGCCACTAACATGGCTTCGCGGAGAAAGCATTAAGTCTTCCAAGATTGAGTACCAGCTCGAAAAAGTAAGCATCGAGAACGAGACCGATTGGTTACAGATGGCCAAGTTCCATGCAGAGTGGAGTAAGAAGTTCTATGATATTTTAGTTCCTTATATTACCGGGCAGTTCTCGAATCTCTGGTAAAATACATACCCCCGCTTATTCAGCGGGGGTTAATTTTGTACGACCGACGCGATATGCGCACTGCGGTGAAAGTTCGCAAAGAGCCGCGATGATGCGGAATCCCAGACCAGAAGAACAACTGCGGGGAGGTAACGAACCGTGGGAAAGGAAGTTCGAGGGGAAATCACGACCGTACTAACTGCAGGTTGTAAAATTGAGGAGGAATATGCCGAATAGAGGCCTTGCTGGTGCTGCTTTCGTATATCCAAGCTTTTGTGGATGGCAATAAGCGTGTGGGCCGCATCAGCTCCAATGCGGTGCTAATTGCACACGGATATTGCCCGCTGTCTTTCTGCAGTGTGGAGTCTATCGATTACAAGAAAGCCATGCTTATTTTCTATGAGCAGAATAATGTTTCTGCTTTCTAGAAGATATTTATGGATCAGTTCGAGTTCGCGGTGAATACATATTTCTGATGCCGCAAATTGAGCTTTCAGCTCAAAATGGGGCTGGAATAGGCTCATTTCGGGGTAGAAATGAGCCGTAAATCGGGGTGAAATGAGCCGAAAGGAGACGAGGCGTGCGCTAAGGGGGAGCCTGATTAGAGCAGAGCGGTTAACTGGTGGATGGCAAAGAGCGGCAGGTTGAGCAGACGGCAGGTAGAGCCGGTATCACTGACCGGAAGCTGCTGTTCATTCCAGCCTGCCAGTGAGGTGCGCACCGCGCTGAGGCACATGTGTTTGCGGCAGTAGGTCTTCAGGCTTTTGGATTGAAGGTTAGTCTCAGCTTTTACTTCGATGGGTATAATCTCCATGTCGAACTGAATAAGGAAATCGATTTCACTGCGCCCGTTGTCTGAGGCCCAGTAGAAAGGAGTGAGCTGGCAGGATGTTCGCAGTTCCTGTTGCACGTATTGTTCTGCAAGGGCTCCCTTGAACTCGGTGAAAATACGGTTTCCCTCCAGGAGGATTCTGGGGGAGAGTTCTGCCTTGGCGGTAAGGAGTCCTACGTCCAGAAAAAAGGCCTTGAATGCCTGCTCCTGATAGGCCGATAGCGGCATAGCTGGCTTCGCAACTCTGTTAACCAGGAGAATGAGTCCGGCATCCTGCAGCCATTGCAGGGCAAGTTCCAGGTCACGCATGCGGAAGTTAGACTGCACCTCCTTGCAGATGAATTTCTTATTTTCCTTGGAAAGCTGTCTGGGGATGGAGTCCCAGATGAGTGATAGCCTCGGTGCGATTTCCTTGGGGGCATGTTTGGTAAAGTCTCTCTGATAACCGTTGAGCAGGGTTTGCTGTATGTACCGTACCTGATTAAAATCGCCAGTATTGATGTAAGTTGCAACGGCTTCGGGCATGCCGCCAACGAAGTAGTATATTTTGAGTAGCTCTGCCAGCTTGCTGGAGAAATTGTTGCTGAGTGCCTGGTCGTGGCTGGCTAGCAGGTCTGCATACAGCTGATGGCCGCTGGCAATAAGAAATTCCCGGAAACTCATGGGGTACAGGTGAAGCATATCCACCTTGCCTACAGGGAAGCCTGTGCCTTTATGTTCGTAAAGTCCTAGAAGAGAGCCTGCCGCGATGATGTGGTGTTCGCGGGCTTCCTCGCAGAAGTATTTGAGTGAGGTGAGCGCATGGGGGCATTCCTGGATTTCATCGAATATGATTAGTGTCTTACCTGCCTCTAGTGGGAATCCGGCATGTAGTTGGATGACCATGAGAAGGCGTTTGATGTTCAGGTCCTGCTCGAAGTTTTGCTTGATTTCGGTATCCAGGTCGAAGCGAATGTAGGCAATGTTTTTGTAGTGCTGTGTGCCGAATTCCTGCATGAGCCAGGTCTTGCCTACCTGGCGGGCTCCCAGTAGCAACAGCGGCTTTCGATTTGGGTTTTCTGCCCATGCCTTCAGGTCTGAAATTCGCTCTCGTAACATGCTGGCTTTTTTCTTGGAAAAGAGAGTAACTTGTTTTATATTGAAAGTCAATAGAAAATAGATATAGAACCACATTTTCTGCATGACTTTTGGGCGAATCTTCCACATTTTCTGCACGACTTTTGGGCGAATCTCCCACATTTTCTGCACGAGTTCGGGGAATGGGGGGTGCGGAATGGCTGCGGAAGTCGGAGGCCAAGCGGT
>JAZQHA010000105.1:0-2441 GCA_045540315.1 Acutalibacteraceae bacterium
CGGCAATTCATGGTACAGGGCGAGCCCGGCAATCTTGCTGAACTCCTGACTCAACCGCTCGTTCTGCGGTGCGAGCTTGGAAATGTGACGGATGTATTCATCCTGTGCTTTCTTGAACTTCGCCTTGTTGCGCTCGTTCTCTATGGCGTCTTGGTACTTATCCAGCACTTCCATCGTCTTATCGAGGGAGGCTCGGAACTCGGCACCCTTGGTATCAAGTGCCTTGCTGATTTCTTTTTTGCTTGCGTTAATCATGGTCGTAGAGGATGGTTAGATTTTCGTGCGGAGGTAGTAGAGAGCCTTTACGGCGTGCTGCCAGAGCATCATGTCAACGCTGTGGCCGTAGTAGTATGCCGCGCCGCATACTTCGATGAATCGTTCTGCCATGGCGTTCTGGTTGGCTACTGTCTCGTCAAGGATAGCCTTGTAGCGTTGAGCCTTTTCCGGGTCTGTGTTGCTGTACTCCATCCACTTGCCGATGGCTTCCGAGCCTCGCTCAAACTCTGCGCTGAACTTGGCGTATTCCTCTTCATACTCGCGGATGGCTTTCTCTTTGCGTTCCTGTTCGTTCATGATTCTTCGGAGTTAGGCGTTGATAAACTTCTTGGCAACGGTCAATGCAGGGCTGGAAACTTGGATATCCATTTCATTCATGTGCTGCACGGCTTCCATCAGCTTGTTAGCCTTATACTTCAGGATTCGCTTCTGCTCGTTGATGCGGTCTTTGATACGCTCATTCTCGGCTTTGAAATCCTCCATCACTTCTACGGCACTGCGCGGGTCGAGGATATGCAGGAGCTCCGTGCTGTATTCTGCACGGCGCAGGAGGGCTGCTTTCTGATGCTCGTACTGTTCCATCGTCTCGTACTCGTGCAGGAAGCTCAGGAGCTGGTACTTATACTCGCGGGCGATGCTGTTACGCTTCAGCTCGTTCATGTCGGTTGCTGCGGATGACTTACTCATGGCTATGTAATATGTTAAGCATTAGTCTTTTGTCTATGGTGAAAGTATAGCAAATTGCGCACAATATGCAAGGACTTTTTTACTTTTTCTTTCGTCTTTTTGCACTAATTTTCAACAACTTACACTACCATACACAACAAGTGATTCCGGCAGGTTAGGATACCGGAATCAGTTGTAATTGGGTTAAGATTTCCAGACTTTTGTCTGCATGTAATAGGTTCCGTTAGGCAGCTTTGCTCCACGAACCGTGTAGTTCTCTTTTTGAACTTCTTTGTAGTGCTTCTCAGCGAACGTGTGTGCCAAAGCTACCAACTCAGCCTCGGCTTTATCTGCTAGCTCGTTGGTGCAGATGGTGTGGTACGTTACGCTTTCTGCAACTTCCCAGCAACTTACGATTTCACCTGCCTTGTTGTGGTATACTGTAGTAATGCTTGTGCTCATGCTTGCTATGGAGTTAGGCGTTGATGAAAACCTTGGCCATGGTAATGACACTTTCCGCGACGGGGAGCCCGATTTCCTCCATCTTGGCTGCTGCTACAATCAATTTTTCGCACTTCTTTGCCAAGAAGAATTGCTGGTCCTCGATGTTGGCATGGGCGCAGTCACGCTCGAACTCAAAATCCTTAGCAAGGTATGCTGCGCTTTCTTTATCCAGTTGGCTTATAAGCCCTTTGGTTAATTCCTCGCGTTTATCGATGGCTTCCAACTGGCTTATGTATTCATTCAGCTTGTCCATCCCTTTCAAGAAGCTTACGAAGTGGTACTTGTAGTTGGAGAGGACGCTGGTCTTCAGGTTGCAGTCGGCGGCGGCGGTGGCGGTGGTGTTAGCTGTGTTATTCATGGTTATTTAATACGTTAAGCGTTAGTCTTTTATCTATGGTGAAAGTATAGCAGATTGCGAACAATATGCAAGGACTTTTTTACTTTTTCTTGCACTTTTTTGCACTTATTTTCAATAACTTACATCAATATCAATCTCCCAGTACAGCCTCCACGTTCCCGGTCACTTTCACCTGTTGACGCTTCCGAACAGCATCACGAACTTCCCGGAGTAGAGTCGTATGTTTCTTGGATTCGGTCAGCATTGGGCCACCGCCTATGAGATAGGAACGACCACCGCCACCGACTCCTGCTTGTGAGCCTTGAATCCATGCGGAGGACATACGAGTCGCGGAACGATTCTGCTTCTCTCGATTCTTCTCGCGGGCAATTTCGGCGTTAAGCTCAGCCTCCACCATCTGTCGGGCAAGTTGCTCGGCGTCCTCCAGCCCCTTGCGGCGATAGTCTGCGGTAAGCTCCACAATACGCTGCTGCCGTTTCAGGATTTCCAGCTTACGCTCATCCTGAGCAATCTCGGCTTGCAACAAAGCCATACGGTCGGCGTAGTCACGAGTGGCTTCCTCGGCAGTTTGCCGGGCTTTTTCTGCATCTTCCTGTTGTTTCCTACGCTCACGCTCTTCTAGTTGGCTCTGCTGGCG
>JAZQHA010000106.1:0-2386 GCA_045540315.1 Acutalibacteraceae bacterium
CAATGTGCGACAGAGATGAGATTCCTTGCGATGAGGTCAAAGAGATAATAAAACAGCAAGAACAAAGCCCCCCCAGCTGTTAACTAAAAAAGCCAAAGAGCGGCTCTACACCGACAGCCCTCCTAAATTTACACCGAATAAAATAAATATGAATTTTTTTAACGGAGATGGTAATTTTTGAAAAAAAGAATTGAAAGACCAAGCGAAAGAAATTTTAGAACTAGCAAAAAGTTATGGAGCAGAGCAAAATCTGTTTTTTGCAACAACATTTGAGAGGTACGAAACTCAACTGCAAATTTTAGATGAGCTGAGAACAACGATTGAAAAAGAGGGCTTTTTTATCGACAAAACCTACGTGAAAGGCGAAACAAATCTTTATTCGCACCCGGCAGTAACACAGTTTAACCGAAGCACGGACAGCGCGAACAAGACAGTTGTAACGCTCATGAAGATAATCACGACGCTGCGAGACCGGCAAGACGGCGGCGAGCCTGACCCATTGCTTGAACTCTTATCAGGGCGCGCTAAATGATTGAGCATCAAAGCTTTCAATATGCTCAAAATGTGGTAAACGGAACTATTACGGCACCTAAATACGTCATTAAACAGTGTGAAAAGTTTTTGGAAATCTGCGATGGAAAATCAGAAAAATATTTTCTGGATGAGCAAAAGCTTCAGCGTATTAACGACATATTGAAATTGCTCATAATGACCCGTGGCCTTAAAGCTGGAAGCAGCATTTATGAGTGTTCATGCAGGTATCAGTGGCTTCTGTACGCAGCTGCACTTTGTGTCGGCGCGGAACCCGCGCAGGCAAGTCGCGCATGAGATTTTTCAAATTTCAAAGAAATACACACGCGGCAATAGCCAGCGAAGGGATTTTAAAATGAAAAAACTTGGATTTTTAAAAGGCCCTTTGAGAATCCTGAACCATTTTCGTGTTGCTTTTTTTATTGGAGCCAAAATTCAGCAAATTCTACTCAGTGGCACCAGACGGGGCTGTGTCGCGTGAAGTCAAGACTGCGATTGAGGAAATTTTAAAGTCGAGTCCGCTTATTTATCAGAACAAAGAACGGCCGCGGTTCAAGGTTTTGCGTGATTATATTGAATTTATTCCGAACGAAAACCGGTACATTCCGCTTAATTACAGCAATTCTAGGATGGACGGCAAGCTTCCAAACGTCTTTTTAGCTGATGAAGTCGGGGCTTTGCCGAACTCGTATGCGATTGAGGCCATGCGCTCTGGACAACTTAATATTTTGAATAAGCTGGGCTGCATAATTTCAACGAAGTATCCGACGGCAAACAACCCCTTTGAGGATGAAGTCAATTATGCTAAGAGAATTTTAGATGGTACACAAAGCGATGAAACGGTGTTTACTCTGCTCTACGAGCCAGAAAATACCGACAATTGGTCGTTCGACGATACGATTTTAAAACACGCAAACCCGGTCGCTTTGGAGATTCCAGAAATTTGGGATGACCTTCTTAAAAAGCGAGCTAGAGCCATTTCTATTGAGTCTGCGCGAGAAAATTTTCTGACGAAACACTGCAACATCATATATCAAGGCGCCGGAACCGAAAGTTTTATAGATATCAAAGATTTGCAGCGCTGTCGAGTCAATAAAATCGACTGGACCGGGCGCGAGGTCTACGTTGGCGTGGATTTATCGATGAGTAATGACAACACAGCGGTTGCGATTTGCGCTGAGGAAAACGGCAGGATTTTAGCTGATGTGGTTTGTTTTATTCCAGAAGAACGAATTGACGAGAAAAATAAGTTTGAAAAGCTTGACTATCGCCGATTTATAGCCGCTGGTAAGTGTATCGCTTGCGGCAACAGAACCATCGATTATGGCGTCGTAGAAGATTTTGTTTTTTCGATTGAAGAAAAATATGGCGTTACAGTGAGAGCCATCGGATTTGACCGCTACAACGCCATTTCTAGCGCTCAAAAGTGGAATCAGAAATACAACACGGTCGAGATTCGCCAGCACAGTGATACCTTGCACCCTCCTACAAAGTTGTTGTCGGAGAAAATTATAGACGGTGAGTTTGAGTATGAGAAAAATACGCTGTTAGAAATAAACTTTGAAAATGCGCGCTGTACCTATGATACCAACATGAACAGGTACGTTACGAAGAAAAAATCTCAGGGCAAGGTCGATATGGTTGTTGCGCTAATCAATGCGGTTTATCTGCTGCAGCAAGACGTAATTTTCAGCGATAACTGGGTTGTGCAAGTAATTTAGAAAATTGAGGTGAATGCTATGAAATGGCCAAAGCTGCGGAAAAGAAACGACCAAGAGATTACACTAAATGTAGATGACGTCCTTTTGAGCGCTATTTTAAGCCAAGATTCTATCAGTTGCGAGCAAGCGCTAAA
>JAZQHA010000107.1:0-1591 GCA_045540315.1 Acutalibacteraceae bacterium
GACATGGCTACGATCCGACTCCCCAGGCGCGCCCCGACCTGACCTACCTGGAAAAGCTCCCCCTGTTCAACCCCGACGGCCCCGTCATGGGCTGATCCCAACAAAATCGAGTAGGAGGGGCTAAGCAGCCCCGACCTCTCACACCACCGTGCATACGGTTCCGTACACGGCGGTTCAATCGCATAAGTGCAACGACTCGTACCGGGCTAGAATGCTGTAGTATCCTGCCTGCGCGAGTCGTTCGTTTGTTATCGAGCGCGTTAGTGCCGGGCTTCCTGCCACGTTCCAGTAGGCTTTAATATAACCCCACTTTCGAGCATAGTATTTCGGTATGCCCAGCTTCATGAGGTTGCGGATTCTCGCTTTCGGGACTTTCCATTGTTTCCAAATGTAAACACGAAGTCTCCTTCTCAACCACTCGTCCCATCTTTGTATCGTTGTCTTCATGCTCGCTATCCCGAAGTAGCCCAGCCATCCCCGGATGTAGACCTTTACGTTCTCCATTACCTTTCGGACATTTCTACCCTGACTGCGGGAAGTCAGCTCTTTTAGTTTGGCCTTGGCTTTCTTCAAGGACTTTACGTGCGCCCGGATATATACCTTATCCTTCCGCCTTCCCAACGCAAAGCCCAGAAACCTAAAATTTTGGATGCTGTACACGCTGACTACTTTGCTCTTTTCCACATTCATCTTGAGTTTCAGTTTTCCCTCAAGATATCGCTGTGTATTCTCCAGTAGCCGCTGTGCCGCTCTCGGACTCTTCGCCAATACCACAATATCATCTGCGTACCGGATAACCGGCACGCCTCTGCTTGCCATCTCTTTGTCGTATTCATTCAAGTAGATATTGGCAAGCAGTGGGGATAGCGGGCCGCCCTGTGGGCTTCCCTCTTTGGTTTTGACGAGCAATCCGTTCTCCATGACTCCCGCTTTCAAATACTTCTTAATGAGTTCTATTACGCGCTTATCATGGATGTTCTTTCGCAGCAGATTCATCAGCAGTTCGTGATTCAGCGTATCGAAGTACTTGGATAAGTCCACCAGTACTGCGCTGGTATATCCTTGCTCCGCATACCACTTCACTTTCTGTATCGCCTGCTGTGCACTTCTGTTCGGACGATAGCCGTAGCTATCATCCGAGAACAGCGGTTCGTAGATTGGAACTAGCTGCTGTGCGATTGCCTGCTGGATAATGCGGTCTATGACAGTTGGAATGCCCAACTTCCTTACACCGCCATCCGGCTTGGGAATCTCCTTCCGGCGCACCGGCTGGGGCTTATACTTCCCCTGTCGAATATTCTCAAGAAGTTCTTCCCGGTGTCCTCTCAACCAGGATAACGCATCCTCAATGGTCATCCCATCAATTCCAGGCGCTCCCTTGTTGGCTCTCACCCGCTTGTAGGCTCTGTTCAGATTGTCTCTGCTCAGTATCCTTTCAAGCAAGTCTGCACCGTCCTGTTCTCCGACCTCTCGACCGCCAACACTCTGCGCTCCCGCATATTCTTCATGTTCCGCACTATCCTTCTGCGGGCAGCTCCGGGATTCCGGATATTCTGCTTTCTTCATGTTGACCTCCTTTGTTCGTTTAATA
>JAZQHA010000108.1:0-23091 GCA_045540315.1 Acutalibacteraceae bacterium
TTTATCATTTCCTTTCCTTAACAGTCAACTCGTTTAATTGTATATTTATCCCAACTAAATTTAGGAACAATTTTTAATAAAGTTAAAGAATCTTTTATACTAAAATGCTGACAGTTTTCACAAAAGCATTTATATTCATAATCTTCGGTTAATGTTAAAACCATTTCCTCAGCGTTTTCCAAAGTGTCGCAAACACAGATTAAATCATTGCTAAATCGAGGTTCTCGATAGACTTTTAATCTATTTTTTTCATAAATAAGATATTTATTACACATTGGTTTCCTCCTTAACTTTATATATATATTATAACATATTTTTATAAAAAAATCAATAAAGCCTCGACTCGCTAGGAATCGAGGCTTTATAATTACATCAAATCAACTTCATATTGAGCATAGTCTTTGAATTCCATGTTTTCAACATAGTCATCGACAGTTTCATCATCAGCCTTGCGACTTCTAACCCAATCCCAAAAATGATTATCATAGCATTCTGGCATGGATTTAAGTGCTTCATAAAGAGAATCTCCATACCAAGACCAGTTGTCAACACCACCTGCATCTAGTGCCATTAATTTCATCTGGTCTGCAATAAGGTCAATCATTTCACTTACTGGAACAGCAATATATTCCTCTTCTGGTTTAGGGTCAGAAAGAAAACGAATTTTGCACATAGGTTCAATTTCGCCAATAAAACTATCTTCAGTGTGTTCCATAATTACTCCTTATTATTCTAATAATTAGTCCACATATCATTTAAGACTTGGTTAGCAACCTTCATATCAAAATGCTTAGCCTTACAATCCGGCATTAAAGATTTCATAAAAGCACCTTTATTATTGGTAGGAATTGTCAAATCTTGAGTAATCCAATAACTAATAGCTTCCTTAATTTCATTATAGTCACTTACAACTTTTGGAGCATACTCTTCAACAATTGCTAACTTAGTTTGATATTCAGTAAGTTTAGTTGCATACTGTTCGGTCTTAGGACAAGTATCAACCATTTCTTGAACTGTCTTTTTATATTTAATTAAAACTTCATCGACCATCTGGTCAGTAATCATACTTCTAGATTTAGCACTAATAGATGCTTTTTCAATAGAAGCACAAATATCTGAAAGAACCAGACGTCTCATTTTGTCGCCCTACTTTAAGGCGACATTACTATCTTCCTTAATTTTTTCGTAGGTCATTTTATTCTCCTTAATTTTATACATGAGAGAGTTTCTCTTCAGTCTCAGCAGAACGCACAAGACTAGAAGTAGTAAACACTCGATTAATCAAACCGCAGGTAAATACATTACCTTTACTAATGGCATCTTCGCAATGAGTAACATAGAGGTTAATTTCTTCTGCTCCAGCCGCATGAAGAGCTTCAGCAGCCCGCACAAAAGTATTACCATAAGAGCAAATGTCATCAATAATAATAATTCGTTTGCCCTTAATATTCTCTACTCCCATAATATCCAGTCCCTCAATTTTCATAGTTTCCCAATTACGCTTTTTGATGCCAAAAGCCTGAGGAATATTGGGGAACATTTCGCCATATCGTTTCTGCGCACCTTCATCGGGGAAGAACAGAGCTAGATTTTCTTTGCTATAATTCATCAGCACATCTTCAATGAAGGACTTAGGAGACAGATTACGAACTCGGTCTAGCAGAGCTACACCAACATTACTATGAGCATCCCATACAGTTACACGCTGAAAGTAAAGAGCATTGATATGATTGCAAAACATTTTTAAGGTAAAAACATCTCCAGGGTTCTTTACTCGGTCCATACGTGCGTGAGGCAAATAAGGCATCACCAGGTAACAAGGATTTTTCTGATAAAAGCCACGGATACAAGCAACAGTGAAATACTCAGCATCACTTTCATATTTCCACATAATAGTGATATTAGTATTATCATCTACTGGGGTCAGCTTAATTTTCAGCTCGCCCGCAGAGAAATGCTCCTGCTCAATCTTTTCGCCATTAACAAAAATCATACCTTACCTCCATTAGATAATTTCAATCTGACACAGCTTCATAGCTTCAATTGCAGTCTTATGAGATTCGGGAGTTACGCAAGCACAGCAATCAGCCACCACGCGCACAGGAACTTCGGGCAGGGTAGCCTTAGCCAGCATTGCATTGGACAGAACGCAAATACCAGTACACAGACCCATTAGTGTAATCTCAGCAACTTCGCCGGGCTGAGTGCCAGTCATATCATCAATGACATACAGCAGGTTTACCAGGTCCAGAGAACCAAAAGTAGGCTTACAGACGATGTGATCAGCAACGTAAGGGAAGTAAGAGTCAAAACCAAAATACTTATCACGAGTATCATAAATTGCCTCCTGGATTGCGGGAGCCAGTTCCCAACCATGAGTATTCTTGATACAATGGGCGACCGGCAGATTCTTACCTTCCAGGGTTTCCATATAATCAGTATTGTGGGTATCTTTGGTTACCAGCAGAATAGTATCCTTATTAGCGCGGGCGCGAATCTGGTCAGCAACTTTATTCACGATTGCCTGTGCTTCGGGAGTGCCCAGGGCGCCATCAACAAAGTCATTCTGCATATCAACTACAATAAAAACATTTTTCATAACACATTATTTCCTTTCTTATCTTATAAATATATTATAACATATATTTTTATAAAAATCAATTAAGATTAATGAGTCGTGTGATTATAAGGTTTTCCTCTTGAAATAACCTTATAATTAGTCCCATAAATTGGTTTTTCTGTGGTATCAATCCATTGAATACATCCTTCGATTGTTTCTTTATAACAATCCTCACAAGTCCAATTTGGGTCATCCCATTTATCTTCTCTGCGACATCCTGGTTCACATCCAAGAGCATCATCAATACTATTCATATAGCTTAATAATGCTTTCTTAATATTTTTTAATTCATGAGCTTCTCCACTGATAGTAACCATTAATCCTCCGCAAATGAAAGAAAATTAACACTTTCTATTTCAAAATGGTCATCATCCATATCAGTACTCATTGCTAAAGATTGAAGACCAACAGAAAAGAAATCTTCTCCTAACTGTCGACCTTCATAATCATCTTCTGCATCAAGGATTCGAAGGCGAACTCTCGCCTCCATAATATACTCAGCCATTATTTAACCTCACTCTCAATGCCTTCATAGAAGGCAGGACTCTTAGGCAACCACCAGTCCAATTCGCCAGTTTTGTCATACTTATCCCACCGAGCAATAATATCTTCTACATATTCATATTCTTGATAAAATTGTTCCACATAAGGCCGTTCAACCCGGTCCGCATGATAATGACCAAATAAGTAATATTTCCAATTAACACTATCTTTTAATTCATCAAGCCACACTTCCATAGATTTATCTACAGTAGACTGGTCAATACAATTAAGGAACAAATCGATAGGCTCCCAGGAGAGAGGACAGGTGTGAGAAAGAATAAAATCAACAGATTCGCCTTGAACTTCTTTAATAATAGTATTCATTTCTGCGGCAGTCAGGCATTCATCCTTAAACCAACCACATTTCTTGGGATTTGCGGTTTCCGCTTCTTCTGGAGAATAGCCAGCCCGCGCAAGCCGATACCACTTATCAACAGAATAAGCACCGCCAATTACGAGAGCACTATATCCAAGTAAATCATAAATTTTACCATCAACAAAATACCGAATATTGGGGAAGGCAGGCTCCATCCATACCTTATTATGAACATTCTCATCGCTTACTAAAAGCATACTTTTAATTAGCTCTGGCCGCTGTTCATGATTACCCCGAACGCAATAAATATGATAACCCATAGAGTTAAGAAGTTTTTTATGTTTATTATCAGTATTATTTAAGTAAAAATTCAAACCAGCATCACCAAGAATAACAACCATTGTTTCTTCGGGCTTATACTCAGGCATATTCCGTTGAATGTTGCCAATCCGACTAATAGTTGCTACACCACCATGGGTATCGCCAGTAAAAATTAAATGTTTAATCATATTTATTCCCTCACTTTCTTATAAATATTATAACATATTTTTATAAAAAAATCAAAAATAGCTCCTTAACTCTAAGTTAAGGAGCTATATCATCATAGCCATGTGGATACCAATCCACACCATGTTCATCATAATCATGTTGAATGTTTAAATCAGGATGTCTGAAAAGAATAGGCTCTGGAGGATGTTTAGACAAAGTTTCCTTCAGTAACTCAGTAAGTCTATTTAACTCTTCCTCCGTTGGCTTTTTCATTTCAAAAGGTGTATTATTCTTTATATAAAGTTTAATAGCTTGTTTAATTAAACAACCATCATCATACATTACACATTTATCAGAACAATCAATATTAGCATAATGAGATGTGCTTTTAAAAGGGCAAGTTTTAATCATAAATTTCCCTCCGCACACTCTTTTCCATGATGCGATATTGAACATCTCTCATTAGAGCGATAGTGTCTTCATTTTCAGTATTATCATACTTAGTGCAAAATTCGTCTCGAACTTTTCTGGCTTCAGCTAGGCTCCACTCAGACATAGCAACGGCTTCTTCAACCTTTAAACCATGTCGTTTCATCATCTTGAGGTAATAAGGCTCAAAAGGTTCGTGAATACAGTTCCAGTAGGTTTCACCGGCCGCATACTTAATCATTGCGTGACGCACTCTCTCTTGGTGAGAAAGCTGCTTGCCGTCATAACCAAACTCATCGATGATATGCTGTTTTGCTGGGTAGCGATGCTGTAGTGCATGGTTCTTTTCAGCACACATACCGCACATTGCCTGCATTACTCGATAAGGGTTTAAGTGTGCGATTTCCTCTCTATGAGATACAAGAATATCCCAATCATCCTTATACATAGGGTTAATGATAAAATAATCTGTAAAAAGAATTTCGAGGAAGTTCATATTGCCTTTGCGGAAAGTTTCAATATAAAGACGGATGTCTTTAAGGTCAATATGTTCTTCATTCTCGCGCACATAAGTAGTAGAAATCGGCTTCTCGTTCATAGCCAATTCCTTAAAAGAAGGAGTGACAATAAGTTTGGTATCAATGTCACTACCCTCAGTATCTAGTCCATAGTTCTGACTACCCTGTAAGAAAATACCTACAATTCGTTCTTCTGGAAACATTGTTAATGCTTCAGTATAATGAGCTGTTAAGCCAGCCCAAATCTTCTGCTCTCTATCCAAATTAGCCACTCCTTTCTAATTTATATCTTACTTCACCAGTATTATAGGTAATAGTAATATATTCCATCTGGATAGTTTCACCGATTCTATTTTCATAATATTCGTATAATTCCTTACTATCAATAGAAGCAGTGACACCATTATATTCTACATAAATATCATAATCAGCCGGAATGTGCTGAAATGTTATGATTTTACCAACCATCATAGGTTGATTGCGAGGGGGGTCATAATCCACCGAAGTGACGATTGCATCTACCAATTCAATTTCTCTGGAAACTTCTTTGGCAATATGACAGCCAGTTAGTAGCAAAGCTACAACTAACAGCAATAAACAAATTTTAGTCTTCATAGAGTCCTCCTTACCCTTATATGAAAAGTAAACCTACAACAGTTAGTGCAAGAAAAATAAAACAAGTTATACTTGAATCTTCTGTCATTGCAAAACAGAACCGTTTAATAGGATGATTAGTTAATTCTGCAATTAACCAGGCTGTACAAAACATCATTGCCGTAAAAAAAGAAATAATTGTCATTCCATAAAATATATTAACAAGTACCATATTTTTATTTCCTTTTATTTATTTTAGAACAACAGTGTGAAACCGAACAAGCCAATTAAGGCGCCAAAAGCAAGGATAAACAATCCAGCAACGATAGGAATGATAATCATTGTCATGGCAATTTTAAATAAAACTTCTGTAAAATCAAAGAAAATATCAAAGAACATCAGAAGGAAAGCCAGAAATAACAATGCCACGCCAAGTATAAAAGAAAGTGCTCCAATTGCAAAAAGCATTTTTTAATCCTCCTCATCACAGAGCGTCAATCCCATCTGAAAAGTGCGCCCGCAGTAAAACAATCTCAAACCTATACCTTCATTAGTAAAGTAAATGTCTGTATCTTGTTCCCAGCCATTAGCCAGACAATCGTTATATTCATATCCCATTGCTTCGAGAATATCAATAACATTCTCGGGACACAAATCCTCTTTGGTTAAATCTACAGTTTCAATATATCCAGCTTTTAATTCGTTAATCTTTCTTTCAAAGAAAGCTGTCCAATGCGGTTTTTCCCAATCTCGCAAATTCCATTCGCCTCTCATATTATCTCCTTTCACATTTATCAATGAGAATCACAAAAGCTAATCCCATTATAATAATAGCTCCTAAATAAACCATTAAGTCCTCGTTCCTGCTAGTAACTTTAAAATTCTTTCCATATTATAAGTACTCATAGTACAAGAAATTTTGGGGCAAGTCCATCCACCATTTTCAGTAGGTTTAGAATGCTCACAAAATGCACATTTACAAAACACTAATTATCCTCCCATTTTCTTCCAATAGTACAGAGCTTATAAAACCAATAAAGGCAAGCCCAAGGTCCTGCAATAATATGAGCTAAAATGGTTAATACAATACATCCAAACCAATTGACATGAACATTATTATAAATTACGATTGGATTAATCCATTGAAGGCCAACTTTATCACCATTCTCTAGCGATACTGTCATTATAAACAGATGAATCAAGCTAGTAGCAAATGTATATATCATAAATGGTAACATTAAAATACTTCCTTCCAACCATTGCGCTCGATAATGGCACGCATATTAGCCACGCCAACAGGATTAAAGCTATGAATACGGAAAGCACATTTAACCTTATATCCATGATGTGCTCGATATTCCAAATAATTTAGAATATTGATATAATCGCCACCATCGGGGGCATAAATACCGGCATCGTGATCAAGGTCAATGATATCAATGTGCTGAAGCTTTTCAACGCAAACACCATGTTCCCAACGCTCGCACCAAGAACTTCTCTCAGATTCTTCAATTGCTCTCTTGGCTTCATTGACACTATTGGCAATCATATATACTTCCTCAGGACGATTGGGCGGGTTGCGCAGGTCATCAACCCAAAGACAAAGAGTCTTATCATTCTTATTCATCGCTATTATCCACTCCTTTAAAACCAATCATTGCTTGAATAACTGTATCACAAGCATCTTTATATGTTTTAATTTCTCTTTCAAAAATTTTCATAACTTGGTTTTCAGCATCAGTAAATACTTCTTCGTCAGTCTCTCCATGAGCAACAAAGTGATGAGTGAAAATTTCATTGTGGCGGTCACCCCGACGCAATGTAATTAGACCAGGATATTCATTTTCTTTGTAATTGTTATTGTGAGTTAAAGAAATAATAATCTTATCTTTATCTTTATTGATATAAGTACTTGCAAACATACCATCACTAAGCACTTTCTTACCCCATTTTAAAAACATAAGTATTCTCCTTAACAAACAAAACTATCTAAATCATAGCCCTGCTCCTCCAAAGAAGCTACAGCCGCATAAACCATCCTACCCTTACTCTTACTCTTGGTTTTCTTTACAAGACCTGCTTCAACAAGGTCACCGAGTTCTCTTGCCATTTTCTGAGTAGTTACATAAGTAAGTGTCAGGTCTGCCGCACAAATTTCGCTAATAGTTAATGGTTTACCTGCGTCTACAAGCACACCTAATGCGGTTAGTCGGATTTCTGCAGTTTTTTCTCTTGTATATTTCGCTTGCTTAAATGCGGGCATATTATTCATTTCCTTTCTTAACTTTCTATAAATATTATAACATATTTTTTAATAAAAATCAAAGGGGAGGTTTTACCCTCCCCTTAATCTCTTATTATTTAGCCCTTAGTGCCGAGATTGCTAACAATCTCATTCACATCGAAAGGTAGGCCATTAATCAACTTCTGAGTAACCTCAGCAATGCTTTCACCCTTAGCCAGAGCATAGGGGCTCATGTGCTTTGCCAGAGTCTGAGTCAGTTCAGCCTTGCTGCCTGCGGAGATAGCAGCAATCAGGTCCTCGCTGATAGAACCCATGATAGTGGCTACAGTTGCGGCATAAGCCTCATTCTTAGCCTTCTCAATGTCAGCCAGTTCCTTCTCATGAGCAACACGCTGTGCCTGCTCCTGAGCTTCATGTGCCAGAGTCTGCTGGAATTCAGCTTCCTTGCGAGCACGACCAGCTTCCGCAATTGCATCAACCAAAGCCTGCATATCCTTTTCAGCTTGCTTTGCGGCAAGCTTTTCAGCCTCATTTTGACGGTTAATCTTAGCCTGGATTGCCAACTTCTGGACTGCTTCAGCTTCCTGGAGTTCCATCTTATTCCGCAGTTCCAGAGATTTCAGTTCAGCCATTGCCTTCTCAGAAACAGCCATTGCCGCAGCAACTTCAGCTTCCTTATTAGCGCTTGCCAGTTCCAGATTCTTGCGGACGGTATCATGCTGATGCTTAATCAGCAGCTTTTCGATAGCATCCTCAACAGAGCAGCTCAGCACTTCGCAATCATGAACGTACATACCATTCTCGGGGAAGAACAGACCTTCGTGATAACCACCAGTGCCAGCACCATCGGGGTTAACCTTAACGTAATCAATAGCTACGTTACGAACAATTTCGTTGTAATTGTTCCAGAACTCTTCAATGGTGTATTCCTTAGCAGCACGCTTAATCAGTGCACGCTCTCTATCACACATATACTTGACGTAATTCTCAACAGAGAACCACTTATCCTGGAATGCGGGGTCAAAGTCAACGCAATAGCTAACCTTAACAGTAGCTCTTACAAAGTCCTTAGTTTCAATATTAATAAGGTCAGAAACCTTATTATTCTCATGACGCAGGAAGACAGTCTTAATCAGATTATCAGTAGTCTTAGGACGTCCAGTGGACAGTTCCAGAACTTCCAGAGTCTGGTCATAATCCAGCAGAATGGTCTGAGGACCACGGACAATCTTGCGAGTGCCATCCTTGGAAATTACATTAACTGCATAACCAGTCCAAACGTCGATAGAAACAACGCCCTCAAACTTGTTATCCAGAGTAATAGTACGGGGCTTGGTGTAAGAAGTACCGCGGGAAATGTTAGCCTTAGCTTCCAGATTTGCCAGAGTAGAATCCATGGAAGTCAGTGCGCTGAACGCAAACATATCCAAGTCTACATCGCCCTTCTTTAGACTCTTTTCGACAGCCTTTTCAGATAGATTAATATTATATGCCAGAGCATCTGCGTTGCCAGGATACCACAGACGGCACTGCTTTTCGCTCAGCTTACGCTTAACGACGACCTCAGTGCGGGGGTCGGGCAAATACATAGCAGGACCCTTGATGGTATTAATTTCACCGGTCAGTCGGTTCATAATATAGCGACCTTCGCCTTCGGGAATGGCAATGGCGTGATGCATCATCTTATTATCATAGTTGATAACTGCGTGTTCAGGACGAGGATAGTAAATCATCTGGTCGTTGCCAGTAATAAACAGCTCTTCACCGATAGGATGAGTAACTTCCTTACCTTCCTTATCAACATCCTTATACTCAGCGATTACCTTAACGTAAATACCGCTGATGGGAGACAGCTCGATAGCACGGAAGACAAAACCCTTCTTGGGGGAAGTAACGAAGGTCTCAGTGGGCTCAGGGAACACCACTTCGGGACCATGAACATAACGCTTATTACCGTCTTCGTCCTTCAGAATACAATACTCCAGACGCTCCAGAGTAACTGCTTCGCGCACATAACCCTTGTGAGGGTCATTATCGACCGCAATTACCTCAATACCGGTAGGGGGAATGTAGAAGGAAACCTCAGTGCCCTTAATGACCAGAATCTGACCATTTACATAAGTATTATTCTTTCCTTCGATTGCCTTACCTTCGGCATCCAGCATTTCGCCCTTATTGCGGGAAGCAGCTTCTGCTTCGTACACACGAGCCAGCAGATACTGGTTGGTACGCAGAGAGTGACCACGAATAACCTTAGCCATCTGGCCGGGGAACAGAGAGAAGGAGACAGGGCCACGAATATTAACCTTCTGACCGATATTCAGTGCAGGTGCAATCATAGACTTACCCATTTCAGGATAAGTACCATTCTCAGTAGGATTCTTCAGAATCACATACCAGTTTTCGGGGGCATTGATAAACAGCTGCTTTGCGTTATCGCTGTTGGGGATTTCCTTAAACTTCTTAGTCTTGGAATCAAAGACTACCAGAGCTTCCTGTTGAGAAATAGTAGTCATCAGAGGACCGGTACAGGTCTTAATAACACCATTAGTCTTACTCTGAAGCAGACAGAACTCATTCGGTGCAAGCACCAAGTCCTTCTGTCGCATAGAGCCGCCATTTTCATATCTATCATCGTATGCCATATTATTTTCCTTTCATTTATTATCTTTTCTTAACTTTCTATATATATTATATAATATTTTTTTATAAAAATCAATAAAAATATTTATAGCTAAATTATTAATTATTATTGGCTGAAAAAACTTTAATTGATTTTTTTATTATTATATATAAAATCAATTGAAGATTTTTTTCTGGTCAAGATTTTATAATATCATGTGTGGGCCAAAAATAAAAATCGATAAGAAATGACTTTAATATTTATCGAAAAGAAATTTTATTTTCAAAAGGAGGTTTTTATCTTGATTAATATAGCAAGTAATAGCGATAGAATCGCTTATGGTATTAAACATTTTAATCTTGATGAAGTGGTTGATTTGCCTAATTTAAATAGATATCAATTAACTCCTGGCAGTACTGTATTTATTATTGAAAATTCTAAATACTATATGTTAAATGGTTCTAAGAAGTGGGTTGAAATTAATCCTTTTGGTAAAACCATTGTTTCTGGAGATGGTGGAAATGAAGAAAATCCTGATAATCCAGACATCCCTGAGAATGATGAGGTTATCTATGACGGAGGTACTATCTGATGGCTACTACTCTTAATACAACTTTTAAACTAAAAAGAGGTACAGCCGCAAGATGGGCTGAAGTAAATCCAATTTTAGAGCAAGGCGAGCCAGGCTTTGTATATGATCAAAATCGTTTAAAAATTGGAGATGGAGTAACTCCATGGAACGACTTACCTTATATTGATGGTAAGCGTGAAGTTGCTGATTATAATAACTTATCTGATTTTCCCGTAGTAGGAGAAACAGGTGTTATTTATAAAGCATCTGACGAATTAAGTCTTTATCAATTTAATGCTACTACTAAAGAATATGAAAAATTAAGTAGTGGTCAAGGAATTGATGATATAAAAATAATAAATGGAGGAAACGCTTAATGGCTGAATTAAATACTATTATTACTCTTCGCCAAGGTACTACCGCTGAATGGGCAGATTCTGTTGTTCGTTTACGTGAAGGCGAAATGGGTCTTGAGTATCTGACTGATGGTACTGTAAAAATTAAAGCTGGTATCTTAGGTGAAGATGGTCAAGGTAAGCTATGGGCTGATTTACCTTATATTGGTAGTGATGTTAAGTCTGCTAATGTATTCCAGGTTGAATTAGCTGAAGGTGATATTGATGATATCGCTGCTATTGAGGCTAAAGTCGCTGAAGAAAATGCTGAAAAGCAAGATGGCGATGTAGCTATTGTAAAAGCATTAATTGCTGAAGGTAGATATTCTTATACTTCTTATGTATATGAAGCTGCTCTAGATGTTGAAGGTGAAGATTCTACTCATGGCTGGAGCGCAATGGATGGAAACTATAGCGCTGCTAATGTTTTCTTAAAAGATAAAATTACTTTAGCTGGTGATTACGGCAAAGATTCTCGCAATGATAAAATTACTTCTATTGGTAATTTACGTATTGGTGATGAAATTGCGGCCGGCACTTCTTTACAATCTTTATTGATGGATATGTTATCTCAAAGATTACAACCAAGTGCTACTCCTACTCAACCTGCCGCAAGTATTACTTTATACACCGATGGTTCCACTAAGAAAGTTACTGCTGGTGCTGTTGAAGTAGGTACTACTATTAATCCTTATTATGTAGCTTCTTTAAGCGCAGGTTCTTATACTTATGGTCCTGCTACTGGAATTACTGCTTCTTCTTATGCTGTAAATTCTACTGGTCGCAAGACTGTTGATGGAGCTACTGCTGACACTACTGAAGATAGTGCTACTACTGCTACTGGCTCTTTTAATAGCTTTGTAGTAGATGATGATACTAGCTATAAGTTAAGTGTATCTATCCCTCATGAAGCTGGTGCTGTTGCGAATGATAATTTAGGTAGTGAATCTAATCCAAAAGTACAGATTGCTGCTGGTACTAAGACTGCTAATTCTGGTACTGTAAGTGGTTATCGCGCTTGGTTCTGTGGTTATAAGAATGGAACTAACGCTTTAGCAGATGCTACTGCTATTACTGGCGCACAAGTTCGTGCTCTTGGTAATTCTGCAAATGGTTCTTGGAAATCTTCTATGGATGTTTCTCAAATGAAGCAAATGTTCTTTGCGGCTCCTGCTGGTAAGGGTTACAAGCCCGTTATCAAGGATGCTTCTACTACTGCTCCTCAGACTGTTTTAGGACCAATTACTGTAAGTGTTGAAGGCAAAGATGGTTTTGATGCTATCGATTATGATGTTTGGTATGTAGCAAATGCTTCTGCAGCTTCTGGTTCTGCTAAACTAAACATTACTAGAACTTAATAAGGAGGAACTGAATAATGTCTATTAGAGATGATTTTTTCGCCGCAAAGGCTAAAGGTTCCTTATGGGACGTAGCAGTATCTATAAAGAGAGGTAATCCACTTCCTTTAGATGCTGATTCTATTTTTGAATCTTATGCTGCATTAGAAGCTTATGCTGCTGATGTTCTAGCATATCCTGGTCAGCTTGTTGCTGTTGTAAATACTGATTCTACTGGTATTTACTATTTAGATCAAGATTTGGCTATTCAACCTGTTGGAATGATTCCAGTAGGTGATGATAAAACTATTGAAGTTACTGCCGAAGGTGCTATTAGTTTATTAGGAGCAGCTGGGGCTGCAAATGGCACTTTACCTATGGTTGGTGAAGATGGTAAATTAACTTGGAAGACTTTAGAAGATATCGGAGCTGGTGACGGCAATGATAATACTACTTATGCTTTCAATTTTGAAAATGAAAAAATTACTATCACTCCTTCTTTCAATGGAATTCCTCAGGAAGCAGTTGAATTAGATTTAAGTACTTTTATTACTGCTGATGAATTAGCTACAGAACTTGGTAAATTAGTTGATAATGATACTACTTATTCTGTCGCTGAAGGTGAGAAAGTATTAAAATTAAATGATACTGTTTTCTCTACTGAGATTAGTTTAAAGCATGAAAATGGTATGATTAGCTTGACTGGAATTAATGGTCAAGTTATTGCTGAATTCTCTGATGCTGATTTTGTGAAAGATAGTGTCTTAGAGGATGTTGAATATAAAGCCGAATCTCAAGAAATTATTTTCACTTGGAAAACTGTTGATGGTGAAACCAAAACTGATGCTGTTAGTGTTGCTGATTTTGTTCAAGTTTATACTGCTGGTAATGGTTTAGAATTAAATTCTAATGAATTCTCTGTAAAAATTGATGGAGAAAGTGAAAACTTCTTAACTGTTGGTGCTAATGGAGTAAAATTAGCTGGTGTTCAAACCGCTATCGATACTGCAAAGCAAGATGTTATTAATAATATTGCTGAAAATTATTATAATAAGACTGAAGTTTATACTAAGAACGAAGTTTACACTAAAGGCGAAGCTGATCAAGCTATTGCAGATAAAATTTCTGAAGTCAATGGTGGAGAATCTGCTGGTGAAGTTCTTGGACAGTTAAATGCTTATAAAAAGACTGTCAATATGGAAGTTTGGGGCGATGAGGCTGGTGCTGGTGATGAATCTGGCAATAGTCGTATTGATAATCTTGCTTCTAAAGTTGATGCTCTTGAAAAAGTTGGCGCTCAAGCTAATGTAATTGAAGTAGTGAAAGTTAATGGAACTGCTTTACCAATTGTTGATAAGGCTGTTGATGTAACTGTTCCTACTAAGTTCTCTGATTTAACTGATGATAGTGGTTTTGATGCTCGTATCACTGCTGCTAAAAATCAAGCTGATAAGGGCGTTAATGATGCTAGTGCGGCTGCTGCTGCTGCTACTACTAATGCAGAAGAAATTGTAAAACATGAAACTCGTATTGGTAATTTAGAGACTACTAAGACTGACCATGAAACTCGTATTATTAATTTAGAGAATGCAGATACGCAACATGCTACTGAATATACTACTTTAAAGAATATCGTAGATGGTCATACTGAATCTATTGCTAAGAAAGCTGATCAAACTGCTTTAGATGCGGTTTCCGCAAAAACTAATGCAAATGAAACAGCTATTAACACTCTAAATAATACTACTATTCCTGGTATTAATGAAGAAGTTGCTAAAAAAGCTAATGCAGTTGATGTTTATACTAAGACTGAAGTTGGTACTATTGCCGAAGGTAAGACTTTAGTACAAATGATTGCTGATGCTCAAACTGCAGCTACTTATGATGATACTGAAGTCCGTAATTTAATTACTGCTGAAGCTAATCGTGCTGATGCCGCTGAAAAAGCTAATAAAGCCTTAATTGATGAAAATGCTGCTGATATTGCTGCTAATGCTTTATTAATTTCTGCTAATGATGCTGCTATTAAGGCCAATGCTCAAAGTATTACTAATAATGCTAATGAAATTAATCGCATTGATGTTGCTTTAAAAGCTGCTATTGAAAATGATGGTGAAGGTTTAGATTCTATTAAAGAGTTAGCAGTTTGGATTGAAGAACATGGTACAGATGCCGCTGAAATGGCTCAATCCATTGAAGCTAATAAAGCTGCCATTGAAGCAATTAATGATGCTGAAAATGGTATTTTGGCTCAAGTAAATGCTCTTGCTAATGGAGCTGTTAAAGATAATACTGAGGCTATTGAAGCTATTAATAATACTGAAAATGGTATTTTGGCTCAAGCTAAAGCTCATACTAATGCTCAAATTGCAGCTATTCCAGTAGCAACTGCGGAAGTATTAGGTTTAGTAAAATATGATGATGTTTCCATTAAGATGAATGAATTTAATCAACTATATGTTGCTAAAGTATCTACTGATATTTTAGAACAAGGCGAATAGGTTCTAGTCTTAAATGGTGGTTCTGCTACTGTTTAATATTATAAAAAATAGGCTCTAAATTTTTAGAGCCTATTTTATAAATGAAATATAAAAGGAGAAACAAAAATGGCTATTGAGAAAATACTAAATACTCGTATTCAATTGAAATATGATAGTTTTGCCAATTGGAGTTCTAAGAATCCTGTTTTAAAAGCTGGCGAAGTTGCCATTGCTTATTTGACTACTGCTGGAGCAATGAGTCCTTCTGAGACTGATACTCAGCATCCCGTATTGTTTAAAGTTGGTCCTGGTAATTTCAATAATTTACCTTGGGTAAGTGCGTTAGCTGCTGATGTCCATGGCTGGGCTAAGAAAAGTGAAGCTGATTTTAAGGCTTGGGTTAAAGGCTTAATCGAAGTTTCTGATATTAATGCTTATAGCAAAGAAGAAGTTAATAATTTATTATCTACTAATTCTACTAACGACTAGGCTCATGCGGATAACGTTGCCGCTACTGCCAAGAGTGAAGCAATTGCCGCAGCTGCTAGCGATGCTCAATCTAAGGTTGATGCTTTAAAGAATGGTGAAGTTAAGGCTAATACTGATGCTATTGCTGCAATTAAAGACCACGATTCTGTGGATAGTTTCACTGATGTAATGACTGAAATGGCTAAGTATCAATTAGCTGGTGATTATGCCACCAAGGCTGAGGCTAAGGGTTATGCTGATGCTAAAGATAATGCTATTGCTGAAGCTAAGAAAGCTGGTACTGATGCTGCTGCTGCTTTAGAAGAATATAAAACTTCTAATAATGCTGCAGTTGCTCTAAAAGCTTCTAACGCTGACTTAGAAGCTGAAGTCGCTCGTGCTAAAGCTGCTGAGAAAGCAAATAGTGATGCTATTGCTCTATTAGTTGATAGCACTGAAGATGGTACTAAGTTAAATTCTATTAAGGAATTAGCAACTTGGATTGAAGATCATGGCGGAGATGCCGCTGAAATGGCAGAGGCAATTAATAAAAATAAAACTGACATTGCCGCAGAAGTAAAACGTGCTGGCGATGAAGAAGCTCGTTTGGCTGGTTTAATTGCTGATAATGCTGATGCAATTGCTGCTTTGAATGCTGAAGATGGTAAGGTTGCCAATGCTGAGCGTGCTGATGAAGCTTCTAGTTTAGATGAAGAAGGTATTGCTCAGGTAAAAGGTATTAAAGTTGACAATGCAGGTCATGCTGATAGCGCAGATAATGCTACTAATGCTGAAAAGGCTGCTGATGCTGATAAGCTGGGTGGAGTAGCTGCTGCTGATTATGCAACTAAAACTTATGTTGATCAGGCTGAATCTGATGCTAATACTTATGCTGATAGTTTGGCTGTAAATTATGCTACTGCCGCACAGGGTGTTAAGGCTGATAGCGCATTACAAGAGATTACTACTACTGCTAATGGCGGTTTAAAGGTAACTAATAAAAATCATATCGATATCGATCCTGATGTCGTATTTGTATTCAACTGTGGTTCTGCTAGTACTCTAGTTGATTAATTAATTTAAAAGGTGAGGTCTGGAAAGATGACCTCTCCTATTCTCCAAAAATTTGGAATCGATAATTTTAAAGGGGAAATTTATAATATAATAGCTTATATTATACCCTTTTTTAACCCGATTTCCAGTCATTGGAGATCGGGTTATTTTTTCGTTTTTCAAGGAGGAAAAAGAATGGCTACTGAAAAAGAAATTCTAAGTAGAGTTATCAATAAACATGATATTGAAGCCAATTGGAATAAAGCAGTTAATTTTATTCCTAAAAAAGGTGAATTTATTCTTTATGATATTGATGAAAATTTTAATTATGAAAGAATTAAAGTCGGTGATGGAATTACTCCAGTAATTAATTTACCTTTTTATTTAGCTTCTGAAATCGATTCAATTTAGGAAAAATTAAGAGTTCTTGATGAAATGCTGGATGTTGAAGTTGATACTAATTTGAATATCTTAGTATTCACTAGACCTTTATCTATATAACATATAAAAGGAGAATATAAATATGCCTCATAATACAAATATAATTAGTAAAGTTCGTTTACCAGGTAGCGATACTGTTTATGAAATTCATGATGAATATGCCGTACATAGTGCTGAAGAACTTGGTATTGGCTCTGTTTTATCTTTTAAAGGTGTAGTTGCTAATGAGTCTGGACTTCCTACTACTGGCAATCGCGCAGGCGACGTATATCATGTAACTGCCGATGATTGTGAATATGTTTGGGTTGTAAATGATGATTCTAGCTGGTGGGAAAAGCTAGGTAATATTCATGATGCTGCTAGTTCTACTCACGTTCATGCTGTTACTGTATCTGGTAAAAATGCAGCTTCTGCAGTTACTGGTAGTGTAAGTATTCCTACAGTAACTCCTACCACTGAGACTGTCTCTGGTACTGCTGCTGCTCAAACTATTACTAAAACTACTGATAATGTTCTTGGTGAAGGTACTGTATTTACCACTGCTGTTTCCGGTTCTGGTTTAGGTACTGTCTCTAAGGTTGGCTTAAAAGCTACTTCTTCTGCTAGTGGCGCAGCTGTTGGTGCTAATGGTACTGCTAATGCAATTACTTCTATCACTCCTGCTACTGGAGACTTTATAACTGAAATTACTCCATCTACTGTTGATGTTATTAATAGTGTTACTGCTGGTACTGCTAAAGCTATTACTGGTTTAGGCACTCCTACTACTGCTGCTGCTATTACTGCTTTAAATACTACTACTATTAAGAATCCTACTGTTACTGCTGTTTCCATTCCTAATGTTACTGGCAATACTAGCGTAACTGCTTCTAAAGTTGCTACTGCTGGTAGTAAAACTAATGGTACTGCTGCTTCTTGGTCTGCTTCTGTTTCTGATGGAGTTTTAAGTTTCTCTTGGACTACTAATACTCCTACCGCAGTTACTTTACCTACTTTCAGCAATGTTACTGCCACTAACACTACTTTAGGTGACGCTTTAAGTGCTTCTAATGTTACTACTTCTAATGTGACTGTTGCTACTGGTTCTAAAACTACAGCAAATGCTATTACTGGTTTCGGTACTCATACTACTGCTAATTTTGTTAATAGTGTTGAAACTACCACTGATACTGTTGTAGATGATGTTTCTGCTGCTACTAGTGCGGCTGTCACTGGCTTAGGAACTCCTACAACTAAGACTGTATTAACTGGTGTAAAAATGACTGCTCAACCTACTATCACAACTACTTTATCTTCTGCCACTGCTGGTACTGGTAATGTTGATGTTGTTAGTGGCGTTGCCGCAGGTACTTTATCTGCAACTACTACTGCTGGTACTGAAGATGTTGTCGCAGCAATGACTGGTGCTACTGCTGCTGCTTCTAATGTATCTCTAGCAAAGAAAGTTGTTACTGGTGTTGCCGTTGGTTCTACTACTGCTTCTGTTTCTGGTACTGCTGCTGCTCAGACTTGGACTCAGAGTACTGGTTCTACAGGCACTCCTCAATAATAAAAATAAATTTGGTGGATAGATAAAACTATCCACCAAATATACTATAAAGGAGGAAAAATAATGGCATCAATTCATTCAATTAATATTGGTGGAACTCAATATGACGTAAAATCTACACATTATGCTACTTGCGCAACTGCTGCGGCAACTATCGCAAAAGTGGCAACAGTATAGAATGGTACATTTACGCTTGATGCTGGTGTTAAAGTTTCTGTTAAATTTACAAATGCTAATTCTGTAGATTCTCCAACTTTAAATATTAACTCCACTGGAGCTAAAACCATTAAATGGAGAAATAATAATTTAACTGAATCACAATATTGGACTACTGATCAAATTATTGATTTTGTATATGATGGAACTTATTGGGTAATGACAAGCGCTGCAAATACTCCATCTACTGAAGATTTCTTCAAGAGAACGGGTGACTGGATGACTGGTCCTTTGGGACTAACTTTAGATATCGGCTATGGTTAGACTTTACCATCAGATAGTTTAGAAGGTCAAGTATTCTTTATGGAAGATGCTACTCCAAGTTTCCCCTTAGGTGGAAACACTGGTCAAATTTTAATTAAAACGTCTACTGCTGATGGCGATTGTACTTGGCAAGATCCTTCTGCGTTAGGATATTATTTACCATTAACTGGTGGTACTGTAAGTGGAGCTATTACTGCTACTCAATTTAATGGTCCTTTAAATGGTAATGCCGCTACAGCAACATCAGCTACAAATGCAACTAATATTTATTCTTCTGCTAGTACATCAAAAGCATATATTTTAGGAACTACCACTGCTTCAAGTGCTAATCATTCTACTGTATATAATGCTTCTGTATATACTTCAGGTAGTGTATTATATGGAGCTGCTTGGAATGACTATGCTGAATATCGTATTTGTAATGATAAATTTAAAGCTGGACAGGTCGTTTGTGAAAATGGTGATGATACTTTAAGTATTGCGACTAAACGTTTACAACCAGGAGCAAATATTATATCTGATACTTTTGGTTTTGCTATCGGTGAAACTGATGAGGCAAAATGCCCAATTGCAGTTTCTGGTCGTGTACTTGCTTATACTTATGAACCAAGAGAAGAATTTAAAGCTGGTGATGCAGTCTGTGCTGGACCCAATGGTACTGTATCTAAAATGACTCGCGAAGAAATTCGTGAATATCCAGAACGTATTATTGGTACTGTTTCTGCGATTCCTAATTACGATATTTGGGGTACAGGAAAAGTTAAAGTTGATAACCGTATTTGGATTAAAATTTAATATAAATAAAAAAAAATGGAGAGACTTAATTAAAAAAGTCTCTCCATTTTTTTTATTTATATTAAATCTTTTATGTTATATTATCACTTGCACGAGATATACCAGGAATTGCTAAACCAGCAATAGCTATTTCAATTTTAGTATAAATATAAGGTTTTAGTTTTAAATAGCTACCATCTGCTTGTCTAATAAAAGCAGTATAACCAGTATAGATACCATTATTATCAGAAAAATATGGTTTATATCTTATATAATGTAATTTTGAATATGCTGAATCATCTTCAATAAAATAGTTACCATTATTATCAATATAATAATTACCATTACTATCAATATAATATTTTACGAGTCCAGCCATTTAAATCACTCCTTGTTAATCAAAGAATTAATAATAGCTTTCAATTCAGCAATTTCATTTTCTAAAACAGAAATTCTATCTTTTTCTTGCTCCTCTTGAATTGCGGTTTTTTCAGTATTATGACGTAAACTTTCCATTAAATCTGGGTCTAATAAATCACTTTCTTCAAAAGCGGTTAAACGAAGAACAGTTTCATATTCATCATAAGCTGCTTGATATTCTTGACCAGGTACGTCAATTACCCATTTTACATCTTTGCCGCCATTAGGATATTCAGCAATAGTTTCATAATGTCCTTCTTCTTTTACAAAAGGAACTTCATCATAATGGGCAGAAATAATTGTATCTTCAATTAAATAATGAGTATTTCTATCATATTCAAAAATCTCATTATCAAACATATCTAAAATTCTCATTTATTTTTTCCTCCTTTATATCAATTAAGCAATACGCTTCCACATATAAGCTACTAAATATGGGGGCATATTATTGTGAGGCTAGTTACCTCCTGTTGCTAGAACAGACATAATTGTACTTTGACCATTTGAAATTAATGCTGTCCATGCACCGCTATCATTGACGCCAGCATAACCTTTAGAAGAATGAGTATGACTTGGCATCTCTGCAACTGTTAATGTATGAGTAGCTTCACCACCAGTTGTCCCAGCAATATAAGAATTACCAGCTGCTAAAATAAATCTATCTTTAATCTATTCCCAAGTTCCACCAAACTAATTAGCGGGACTAATATCATTAACACTCATATAAATAGATCCAACAGGATAAACAGCTTCGACAATAGCATTTGGAGCAAAATCTGCTGCTTCAATAGTACCATCTGGTTGATAGCCTTCTAATATAGCATCTTGAATATCATTTAAATTATCAGCAGTAATAATAGTTTCATTATCTTTATAATTAATCTTACTAAAAGACATATAAATCTCCTTCCATTATTCAATTCTTTGCCAAATACATACAACAAAGTAAGGAGGCATATTGTTATGAGCTTCATTGCCGCCTGCGTAAGAAGTTTCAATAGCTCCCCAATCACTTACCTATACTTCCCATTGATAATCAGTTTCTACTTCATTAGTAGATACCTTAACTTCACTTTGAATAGGATTTCTATTCATATGTTGATGTAATGGCATTTGATTTATATTTAAATAGACTTGCTCTTCGCCACCTTTATCGCCGGCCGCAAATCTATCTCCTGAACCTAATAAAAATCTATTTTCAATCTATATCCAAGTTCCACCAAATAAAGCTGCAGGACTAACTCCCTCTAAGGTGGTCATATAGATACTTCCAACAGGATAGATATTGTCATAGGTCAATTTAATTTCTGGTTCTTCTTCCTCAATTACTGGTTCAGTAATTGTAGTTTCTTCTTCAATAGAAGAATCAATAATAAATTCTTCCTCTAAAATTTCAGTATCAATTGTATTAGACAATATAATCAACTCCTTTAAAAAATATAAGAAAGCTTATTTTTTAATTATAAAATCTTGGCCGAAAGAAAAAAAAAACCTTCAAGATGTTTCATTTAAAAATGAATGAAACATCTTGAAGAAAGGAATGATTTTATGTCATTTACAAAAATTAATTATATTGATAATGAGACAATTATAACCGCAGAAAATCTTAACGCAATTTAGGATGAAATATTAAATGTTGCTCAATCTATTTATCCTATTGGATCTATTTATATGAGTATTAGTGATGTTAGCCCAGCCAGTTTTATTGGTGGTACGTGGGAACGTATAACTGATAAATTTTTATTGGGTTCCGGAAGTAGAAGTATAGAAGCAACTGGCGGACAAGAAAGTGTTAGCTATACACCAGCAGGAAAGAACGCTGGTACTGCTTTAAGTACTTCTTAGATACCAGCTCACGCTCATGTTCAAAAACTAGTAGCATCTACTTTAAATAATAATGCTGGTTCTACTTCTGCCACTGGTTATCAAACTAATATAGGATGGTGGACTACTATGCAAGTACACAATGCTACAGTTGAAACAAGCAGCGTAGGTAGTGGCAGTAGTCATACTCATACATTTACTGGAACAGCATCTACTATTTCAACTATGCCACCTTATTTAGTTGTTAATATTTGGAAAAGAGTTAGTTAACTAACTCTTTTCCAAATATATACTGCATAATATGGCGGTATATTATTGTGAGGATATGAACCGCCAGTATACTAAATATGGGAAGAGTCGGTAACTGCTAAAGAAGTATCAGTACTTCCTATATAAATTTGTGGACTTGCTATATATTCATGCGCATACCATGCTGGTCTTGTTAAAGCATGATTATGATAAGGCATTTCATTAATAGTTAATGTGTGTGTAGCTTCACCACCAGTAGAGCCAACAGTATAAGAAGTGCCTGCGCCTAATAGGAATTTGTCGTCTATTCTTTCCCAAGTTCCGCCAAATAAATAAGCAGGGCTTTCATTACTAATGGTCATATAGATAGAACCAGGTGGATAATTTTTTTCTAAATCTAAATTAAACCATCCCTAAAAACCATCTGGAGTTTTAGTTGCCATACAAACAATAACATGACTTGTAGGATAACAAATATAGCTAGCATAATCTCCGACTGAGGTAATAATACAAATACCATCGCTAGCGTTTGTTAATCCGGCTGTATAAGGAGAATTTTTTGTATTAAAATCATATTTACAAATACAATTTTCAGTTATTGCGAAAATATCACTAACATAATCTTTATATATAATATTATCCTAAATATCATTTAAATTCTATGCTGTAATAA
>JAZQHA010000109.1:0-62475 GCA_045540315.1 Acutalibacteraceae bacterium
GTTAAAAATGCAGTTTTGACGCACGCGTTTTTTACACATTGCCAACATAGGCATCTTCCGTGGGAAGGCTCTAGTAGTTCACACAAAGCTTTAGCGCGACGTTGCCTGCGCGGGCTCCGCGCCGCGACTTGTCCTGTGCGGTCACGCACTTTTTCGTTGCAAAAAAGTGACATAGAAAAATTATATAATCAATAAAAAACCGCTCTGAAGAAATTCCCATTTATTTGACTCTTGCACGATTCTGATTATACAATAAAGTTATAATTAAAAAACTGAGGGGATTTTTATGGAAATTACAATTAACGCACCAGCAAAACTTAATTTATATTTAGATATCCTCGGTAAACGTGATGACGGATATCACGATGTTGAGATGATTATGCAAAGCGTTAACTTATGTGACACTATTTCTATAACAACGGAAAATCACAGAAAAATCAATGTAACAAGCAACGTGCAAGTCTCAGAAAATATAAGTGATAACACCGCATATCGTGCAGCGGAGGCTTTTTTTCTTTACACTAATATAACTAATCCTGGCATAGACATCCGTATCAAAAAGCGTATACCAATTTATGCAGGTTTGGCGGGGGGCAGCACAGATGCCGCGTCGGTATTAATTGCTCTCAACTCGCTTTTCTCGACCAATTTTTCGAAAAATGAGCTTGCAACTATAGGTAAAACAATTGGCGCCGATGTGCCTTTTTGTATATACGGAGGCACTATGCTTGCAAGCGGTATTGGCACCACACTAAAACCGTTACCAGCGCTACCAGAATGTTATATCGTTATCGTAAAACCGGATATATCGGTATCCACAAAGGTTGCTTACGAGGCTTCTGACGCCTCTGCCCACCACACAAATTACTCTACCAAAACAATGACATCTGCCCTTCAATCTAACAATATATCTCAGCTTGCAAGCTGTTTATATAACCGATTTGAAGAGGTCTTGCAACTCAAAGAAGTACACAAAATAAAAAACTTACTAATAAAGCATGGAGCTCTTAACGCTTGTATGAGTGGTACAGGCTCTGCGGTTTTTGGCATCTTTACAGATGAAAAAATAGCCACCACATGCAAGGCGAATATAGAAAAAATTTATAAAAATGTTTTTTTTACCGTCCCTTTTAATCATTCCCCAAACGCATCAACTTGTTGACTTATTTAACTACTTAACGCATATAAAAGCAGCTTCCTTTCTAAACAATAAAACGCTTAAGGGACGTCACAAGTTTTAGAAAGGAAGCTAATTTTTTGGCAAACTACACCTTCAAAGGCTTTTTTTATATTATTGTCTCAACGCTATCCCGGATTTCTCAAAGGCCTTCATAATTTTTTTAATCGTTGCACTCACCTGCTCCTCTGTTAAAGTCGCCTCGCCAGAGCGCAATGATATACTCAAAGCAACACTTTTTTTGTCAGCTGGAATTTGTGCCCCTTGATATACATCAAAAATTTGCACACTCTCCAAGAACTTACCTGCGGATGTTTTTATAATTTTCTGAAGTTCTCCAACAGGCATATTTTTATCGCAAAGTAAGGCTAAATCGCGATTGACCGCAGGATATTTTGCCACGGGAACATAAGTAACATCGAGATTGGATACTTTCCAAAGCCTTGCAACATCGAGCTCCAAAATGTAAGCCCGCGTACCTATACCATAGTTTTCAAGCACCGTAGGATGAACCTCTGCAATGTGCCCCAGGACATTTTCTCCACAGAAAACATCTGCACAGCGACCAGGATGAAAATAGTCTATGTTCGAATTGGCACAAAACTCAAAGTCGATTACAAAAAGCTTTTCAAGTAACTTCTCTAGCAAGCCTTTAACATATAAAAAGTCAATGTTTTCTCCGTAAAAGCCGGCAATAAGTTTTGTCTTTTCATGTGGCAAGTCTGACCCTTCACAAGGAATGTACTCCTTAGCCACTTCAAAAAGTTTCGCCTCTGCATTTTTATGATTATAATTCGAGGCTAACACTTCTAACATCGAAGCAATAGGCGTTGTTCGCATGAGGCTAGTATCTTCACCAAGCGGATTCGCAATTGTTACAGACTTGCGCAGAGGATGAGCCTCCGGTAACAAAAGCTTATCGTATTGTTTTGGACTAATGAAAGAATACGTCGTTATCTCGCTTAATCCTAGCGCAATCATCGTATCAACGATTTTTTTCTCAAACTTTTGTGCTTTCGTGAGTTTCCCGTAGTGGCTGCCGCGCAGAGGTGTGGCATTTATATTGTTGTAACCATAAAAACGTGCAATTTCCTCGGCAATATCATTTTTAATTTTCAAGTCAGAACGAAAACTTGGCACTAAAACTTCATTGTTGATAACTTTACAGTCAATTTTCTCAAGAATTTTAATCATCTGCTCGCGGGAGAGATTGATATTCAAAAACTTGTTGATAAACTCAGGCTCGAAAGGAATCTTAGTGTTATCAGTCGTTGAGTTGTCGACAATAACCGTCTCTTTAACAACCTCACCAACCCCCAAAATCTCAATTAACTCACAAGCCCGGTTTAATGCTGGAATACAATTGTTTTTGTCGAGGCCTTTCTCAAAGCGAGCACTCGAATCTGTACGTAAATTTTGCTCTTTTGCGGCTGTTCGCACAGTAACGGCGTCAAATAAGGCAGACTCCAGAACTATCGTAGTGGTATCGGACACAACTGAGCTAGCCTCGCCACCCATCACACCAGCTAATGCTATTGGTCCTTGCGCATCGGCAATAACAAGATTATTTTCATTCAGTTTTCGTTCTACGCCATCTAAGGTTGTAAGTGCCTCATTTTGAGTCGCTCTGCGTACGTTAATTTTTCTGCCTTCAATGTGTCGAATATCAAAGGCGTGCAGAGGCTGACCATACTCGAGCATAACGTAATTTGTAATGTCAACAATATTGTTAATCGAACGCACGCCCATTGCGCGAAGCCTTTCGCGAATAAATCTTGGCGAGGGCTCTATTTTCACGTTTTTGACGACCCTTGCACTATAAAATGGGCACAAGTCTTTCTCCAGTACATTAACTTTTAAGTCGCTATCATCCGCACCGGCCGCAGCCTTTACGCTAGGTGTGTGTAGTTTTAGTTCTTTGTCAAAAGTAACTGCTACCTCTCTGGCAAGACCAATTACAGATAAGCAATCTGGACGGTTTGGCGTAATCTCAAATTCGACCGTTGTGTCGTCAAGACCTATAACCTCTCGGATATCTTGGCCAAGATGATAATTTTCCTCCTGCAAAACAAAAATTCCATCCTCAATAGCATAAGGAAAAGCGCTAGCACTAAGGCCCAACTCAGCAAGAGAGCACATCATTCCGCAGCTGACAACTCCACGCAGCTTACCTTTTTTTATCTTGGTCCCGTTAGTCAAAGTTGAGCCATCTAGCGCAACCGGTACTACATCGCCCACCGTGAGATTTTTGGCACCAGTAACGATTTGAATTGGCGCGCTTTCACCTACATCTACCTGGCAAACAACCAGCTTATCGGCATCCGGATGTGCCTCAATAGACAAAACCTTACCGACCACCACTCGACTTAATTTTTCGCCCTCAACTTCATATTTTTCAACCTTAGAGCCGCTCATAGTCATCTTCTCAGCAAATTCCTTCGGCGAAACCTCTATATCAACGAACTCTCTTAGCCATTTCATGGAAAGATTCATAAAAACCACCTCATAAAATTTTATAAAAATTAAAAACCCTTAAAATTGGTTCAAAAAGCGCACATCGTTCTCGTAAAATAGGCGCATATCATCAATATTATATCGACGCATAGCCAACCTTTCGAGCCCGACGCCAAAGGCAAATCCGCTGTAAATGTTCGGATCAATATTGCAATTCTTTAAAACAGTCGGGTGCACCATTCCGCAACCTAAAATTTCAATCCAACCCTCATTTTTGCACAAGCGACACCCTTCACCATGGCAACTGAAACATTGGACATCAACCTCAGCCGACGGCTCCGTGTATGGAAAATGATGAGGTCTAAATCGCACCACGGAATCTTTGCCATAAAGGGCCTGAATAAACGTCTCGAGCGTACCTTTTAAGTCAGAAAAAGTTATCCCTTTATCGACAACTAACCCTTCAATTTGATGAAAAAGCGGAGAGTGTGTAGCATCGACTGCATCAGAGCGGTAAACTCGCCCCGGAGATATCATTCGAATAGGCGGCTGAGTTTTTTCCATCATCCGAATTTGCACGCAAGAGGTCTGTGTTCGAAGTAACGTATTTTCGTCTATGTAAAAAGTATCTTGAGTATCGCGCGCCGGGTGATGTTTAGGCATATTGAGAGCTTCGAAATTATAGTAATCCTTCTCAATTTCTGGTCCCTCAACAACATCAAAACCCATACCGATGAAAATTTCTTTTACGTCATCCAGTACAATGCTCAACGGGTGCTTATGGCCAAGCGAGTGGCAAGTGCCGGGTAAAGTTACGTCAATTTTTTCGTCATTTAGACGTTTATCAAGTTCCAATTTTTTTACGTTTTTCATACAGGAGTCAATACTTTTGCCGATAAAATCACGTACTTCGTTTGCAAGCTGTCCCATAGCAGGCCTTTCCTCACTAGAAAGGGTACCCATTTGCTTTAAAATCGTGGTAAGTTCACCTTTTTTACCAAGGTACTTAACTCGTAGCTCATCTATCTCTTTTGGGGTCTTTGCTAGCATTAGTTCTTGCTCAGCGGTGCTTTTTATTTGCTCAAGTTGTGCCTTCAAAGTAATCACCTCATAATAAAATTTTCTAAGAAAAAATAAAACAGTGCGCATCAAGTCCCAAAACCCAGGGACGAAAGCGCACTGTACTTCCGCGGTACCACCCTAATTTTTGCAACAATAAAGTCGCAAACACTTATCTCTCGAATATAACGGTTCTGCCCCGGTACGCCCTACATATCAAGCGTACAGCTCCAAAGTGAACTTCATTTTTGTGTTGCAAATAAGTTTCCAGCCTCGACTTATCTCTCTTGGTGCAACCTCAAAAACTACTCTCTTTATCCATGCTGTTAATGCTAATTTTACCACAAAGGTCAAGTAATTGTCTACATAAAGAACTTAAGATGGAATACCCAATAGAGATATCTATGGTATAACGTAGGCATTAAATGTAAAATCTGCAAAAAATTACATTTCTCATCTCAAAAAGAGAACATATAGCTTATAACTGCCAATCACACTAAAAACTATTCTTTTTTGGGGCTAACCATTGTTGCGATAGCTAAATTCGAGTAAACGTCAGTAAAAGTAGAAAATCCAGAATAAAATTGCGATGCTGCCATCAAAATGATTAACATTATTTCAGATGGAATAGCTAACGGCTGGAGCATCATTGTTAAAATGGCAGCTGTATTAGCACCTCCAGATTTCGACATTGAAAACAAAATGGCCCCTACTGCAACAATAGTTAAAGTGTTAATAGCAAATGGCTGCTCATAAATTATCAATGAGTATACAGCTAAAATTGTTGACGACAAAATAGTCCCATTGGGCAACAAAAATGAACCTATAGGAAGCAAAGAGTTAAGTGTCGTTTTATCGGAATGCATATTTTCAACAGAATCTTCGATTGTAAAAGGAATTACTGCTGTTCGAGTATTGGTACCAATAGAAACGAAAAATGTCCGCTTCATTGCTCGCAAATGTGTCATAAATGAAGTTTTTGTACACAAGCAGATTATGATACATGAGACCGTGATTAAAACTAACATTGCAATATAGTTCACTATTATAAAATCCACAATTGAATCGAGGATACTTATTGTATTACTATTTGCAAATAGAGTTGTCATCGCAATGAATACGGAGATCGGCAAAAAAAGCAACAGTATATCGATAAAGTGACTTAATGCCATAAGGATACCATTTAACAAATCAATAATATACTCTGAGTGCTTATCATCAATAAAATTAAGCATAATTCCCAAAATAATAAAAAATATAAAAATTTGAAGAGTACTATTGTCCGAGAGCGACTCAAAGATATTTTGCGGAACCATCGTTATCAAAAAGTCGACAAATGAAAAAGTGTTATCATTGGAAATATTATTGCTCGCATAAATTGCAAGTTCCGCAAACGAATCGCTAATTTCTTGATTGTTAATCGCATTTTTGGCAGTTGTAAGAGAAACCATTGCTTTGTCACTAGGAGCAAGGAAATCTGCAAGACTAACAGAGGTTCCTATTCCTATCGTTGCGGCCAAAAGAGCTGTAGCCAGTGACACCCATACCCATTTTTTTAAAGTGCCGCGAAACTCCTTTTGTGTAATTTTTTTAACACTAACTGTAATTGCGGCGATGATAACTGGGACAGAAGTGACTTGCAAAAGTGATGTATATATGTCGTTTATTGGGGTTAAAAAGGCTGTCGCATTTGGAATGTACGCACCAAACAAAATCCCACCAACAATGCTGGCGATTAAAACCAGAGGATTTTGCGAAAACTTTTTCAAAATAATCACTCCTTTGTCGCACCTATTTTTTCTTTTAACTTTTGCTCAAAGTCTTTAACAGTGATAATTTTAGAGGATTCCAGGTAAGAATTCACAAATGATAGCAGATCTAAATTATCTGGAGCCACACCCACACAATAATTATCTGGAGCATCGGAAAAAACAAAAACTTGAGTATACAACGGTAAAGTTTCATCCTCATAATAATCACATAAAAATCTCATCTCACCACACATATAACCGAAAATATCTCCATTTCGAACGGCAGTATATATTTCTTGGTAGCTGTCCATTTCCACAACTTGCACCTTCGGAAACATTTCTGGTAGCATACTTACATGTGCGGAATTTTTTAAGGCTGCAAGTTTAATATTATTAGTCTTCATATAGTCGATCGGATTTTTCTCAATACGATGTTTAACTAGCTCTTTTTTATTAACCATTACACCAATTCTGGTAGTTAAATACGGATTAGATATATTAATGCATGCAGCTCGTTCTGGTGTCAAACTGTATGTTGATATAACTAAGTCGACATTCCCTGTTACCAAAAGTTTGGTCATCTCGTCGTAAGTATTACTTTCTCGATTAATTTCCAAAGTTACCCCTAGACTATTCGCAATTGCTTGAGCCAAATTTACGTCTATTCCTGCAACAGAACCGTCTACTTGGGTCTCACAAAAAATAGGAACCTCCTCATTTATCATCGCAACAATTAACTTTCCTTTTTCCACTATCTTTTTGAGACCAGGTAACCAACTATCTTTGTCGACAGAGACAACTTGTGTTTTATTTTTAGATTGGCTCACTTCAACACTTGTAATAGACGTAGTTTTAGTTTCATCCGTACCGGATTGTATACTTGTACACCCTGTAAAACAAGTAAAAAAAAGGTACACACTTAATAAGCAACTTAACTTTCTCACACAATCACCCTTTTTATAATTCGCTGCACTGCCTTAATATTTTATCCAGGGTAACCCCCTTTTCTAACAGCCGTTTTTGTTTTTTTGCGGGACATTGCAGTGTATCTATTCGTTCTTGCAAGCAAAGTAAATGTTGTTCTTCGCCAAAACCTCGCTCTTCTAGTGCAACTTTTGATAGGCCATAAAGCTCTTGGATGAAAGTTCGCATAATATTATCTTCAACAATTTTTATATCGTTAATAGCCATGTCTCTTAAAGTTGAATTAGAAAGCAAAATTTTATTATCTTGCAAAAAACGAGTTGTAATTTCGTTAGCTTCTTCTACTTTGTTAGCTATTCCTACATTGAACGCAACAGGTGCAAAAGTATCTTTTAATGGCTGCGTACAGTCACTTCTAATTTCTACTGTGGCATATGAATTTAGCACTACATTTTTTAGGTACCTAAAGATATCCAGTACATCATCTACTTGATTAGGGTTAGAAAAATACTCTGAAATAGTGGGCCCATTAAAGGCTTCGTATTGGCCGTTACGAAACTTAAAGAAAAGTTCTAAACTAGAAAGATAATCCACCAGTTCATCGAGTGAACCGAATTCTTCATTTGTAGTTCCTGTATTCGGAAATTGAGAATTCTTCCAATTGAAATCTCTTGCGCATAAAATATTATTAGGATAAGACATATTGCTTGGAATAGCATTTAAATTTGGCAAAGAGTTGGAAAAAAGTATCGCTCTAACAAAATCAAGCTTATTGAAAAGATTGAGTGTTTTAATCAACGCGTCTCCGTTATTTTGAAGGTCTGAAAAATTGTTACGGAAAACTTCTACATGCGTTTGAATAGATTGCATATTCGTTAAAAAGTATTTTGGATTTCTGTATGTGGAAAATTTATCCACATACTCATGGATAGCTCTGCAAAATCCCGTATCCAAGAGATTTACCTTAGAAGGATTGTCCGTTAAGTTCGTACCTATTCCGGTCAAAAAACATTTGTGTTCTTGTAAGAAAGCTTGTACCACTTCAAAATAATTAAAAAATCTCTTTGCAATATTGTTAATGTTTAAATCTTTTTGCAACGCAAATTCTATAATTTCATATCGTCCTTCTAGCGTAATTTTATCTCCAAAATCGTTTTTTACACTAATCGCATTACCATCAACGTCGACAGCATCTGTTGTAAAATTATGCTGTGATTTAAGATAATCAAAGAGAGATATTATTAATGACTTTGTATTAATTTGATTGTCCAGCGAAATTAATGGATACTCAATTTCAACTCCGATATAATTTGTATTTTTACTTAAGTATGGATAAATAAATTTTTCTAACAAGAGCTTTTTATACTTTTTCAAAGCTAACCTCCTTTACCAAAGACAGTTTTTAACCAATCAAAAAATGATTAAGTCACAAATAATAAAATTAATTTAGTACAATAAAATATGTTTACATATATTTTAGAAAAGCTTTTATAATTCCAACAAGGTTTATTCAAACCTTAGAAGTTACCTAGTTCACTTGTACATAATTTCCATTCAAATCAACAACAGACAAAATTTTTATCATTCAGCTGTAATAAACATTTTCATACAAATCTATTTACCTATTTCTCTCTAAGCACCAGTTACTACAGCAATTTTCTTATTTAAGCAAAAAAACAACCTGTACGCATTTATTTTTATGGGCTTACCACAAACTATAGCAGGATAAAATTTAGATTGCAATACATTTTTATTTTGACATTTATATGCATATTTTTTTCTCATATCAAAGTGCAAATTCACCACCAAAAATCTTATTCACAATAAAATTAAAATTAAAATCGTATCATTTTGACAAGTGCAAATCATATTAATATTTTGATTGAGTTTTATCAAATTTGTTAATTTCGAAAGTTAAATATTATAACTCACGTTATCATTATAGAGCTCAGAGTTTTGGCGCTCAGAAATACCGGCAAAAAGATGTTTATGAATAATCTCACTGCCGCAAAAGTTTTTACTGCACAAGAGATGCTGAAGTTACAGGCCCTTACTAAACTTGAAAATAGTATCAAAAATTTTCCAAGAATATTAATATTAACTTATAAGTTATATCTGCAACTATCACTTTTATGCGTTACCCTTTTATAAAAAAGTTTAACCGCTAAGAAAATCTTAGCGGTATATTTTAACTTTACAAACGCAAAACATTATTTAAAAGTATTATCACCGTTAACTAAAGATATTTCTTAAGTTAACACTATTATTTTTAGCTGGAGATACGCATTTATTTAAGGCAATTCTTAACTTTAATAGTACCAACTATTACTTTTAAGTAACAAAATACACATTAAGTAACAACTTAAAAACAAAAGTGAAAAATTATATTTTGAGGTAAGTAAAACATAAAAACCTAAAATTGCCACCGGAAATAAAAAAACTACGGAAATCAACGAGATAAGCTTTTCTGCTTTTTGTAATTTAATTCTTCTTATAAGTAAATTAAATAAAATTTGTCCTCCATCTAAAGGCTCTATGGGAAGTAAATTGAAAAACGCTAAAAATAAATTCCCGTATGAAAATGAAACAAACCAACTAACATTCAGTACTCTATACAGAATAAAAAAAATGGTACCTAAAAATATATTGGTTAGCGGCCCCAAAAATAAAATAAAAATATCGCTATTGTAATCTCGGTAAATTCTACTATTGTCAATAATGTCAACAGAAAATAATCTAACATTAATCTCATGCGGCTTGTATTTTTTTAAAAACATAGCAAAAATATGTCCAAACTCATGGAACGCAGCTGGCAGTAAAGCACATATCATAAAGTTGTTATTTTCTGTTAGAACCAATATCGTGCATGCAGTTAGGAATGGAAAACTAATCGATACTCGGCAATGTCGTAAATTAAATTTCATCTGTGTCTGGTTGATCTTTAAATAAAGGTTCTGGGTCATATTGCTGTCCATTTATAATCAACTCTAAATGCAGATGTGTACCAGTAGAATAATAACCGGTATTTCCAATCACTCCTATGGCTTGACCTCTATTTATATATTCACCCTTTTTTACATTTAAAGTTTTGCAGTGTGCATACAGCGATTTTACGTTGTTTCCGTGTGATAAAACAACCATATTACCAAAAGATGGGCTCATTTCTGCTAACTCTACAACACCCGGCATAATGGCATATATTAATGCCCCCTCTGCTGCGCACAAGTCTATTCCTAAATGTCGCTTTTCGGTACCATTAAGCGGATCCTCCCTTTTTCCAAATTTTGATGTAACAACAGCGTCATTTAATGGATTTGTTAATGGACACGAAAGCATTACGGGACAAAGATTTACATTATCGTTCACGTTTTGCTGTGCTTTTGAAAAACCAGTTAATTTATTGGATATATTATTAGAAATATGTCCTACGTAAATCCCTTTTGCCATTTCAAAATATTGTGGCGCTAAAATCTTTAACATATACATAAATAGTAGTAGAATAAATTTGCTCATAAATTGAATTGCTAACAAATTTATTAAACTAACATATTGTGAGCGACGTATAGGTTTCATCATTATAAAAAGACATTTATCCTCCTGATAATTTTGGGATACCATTTTATATGAAATAGAATCGCTAATTATGACCTCAAACTTGTTAAATTATACTCTGCCAGAATTAAATGATTCTCTCAAATTCTATTTGTATATTTTTTAGTAGAGATACTTCATGTCAAGAGGGAGTGCCTTATTTGATATCTTTTTTTGAGGCTTGCCGCTCGGGCCGCGAGGCCAACGAAAATAAATATTTATTTTTGTTGTGGTCCAAAGCCCAACTGTGTTGCGCTTTGGACTGGCCGAATGCCTTAGTAGGCATTCGGCGCCTCGCGATGCCGCGGCGTTTGATTAGGGCACTCCCTGTCAAGAAAGTCCCTTGCGGTTTACCATAGATGGGTAATATAATAATTTATTAGGAGGTACGTGCATGGCTAAATTGATTTATAAAATTAAAGATTACTTTTCTCGAACAGATCGCACTCTTTGGATAATTTCTATTTCGATGTCAATATACGCATTACTGCTTTTGCTCAGTGTCTCGAGAACTTCGAATTTTGGATATTTTAAAACACAACTTTTAGCAATTATCCTTGGTTATATCGGTGCATTTGTTATCACTAAGTCTGATTATCGAATTGTATCCCAACACTATATTCTTGTTGCAGCTGTGTGTATTGTCTTGGTTTTATGTACGCTTGCTTTTGGGACCGCTGTTACCGGAAACTCCGGCATAGATGCCAAAGCTTGGATAAAACTTCCTGGGGGTGTTTCGTTTCAACCCTCTGAGCTTGCCAAAATAGGCTTTATGATTACCTTCTCGAAACATATTTCCGTATTAAAAGAAAAAAACGAGTTAAAATCTTTTTTAAATGTTGCACTGCTAGGCGCTCATGCACTTGTTCCAATCGCACTAACTCACTTACAAGGCGATGATGGTGCTGCGATAATTTTCTTTTTTATGTTCTTATTTATGGCTTTTGCGGCAGGTGTGCAACTGAGATATTTCTTTGCTGTTTTTGCCGCAATTGTTTTGATGATTCCGATATTGTGGAACTATGTTTTTGCAGAGTATCAAAAACAGAGAATCATAAATCAAATCAATCCCGAAGCCGATCCGCTCAACACTGGTTTTCAACAAATTCAAGGAAAAATATCAATAGGTTCCGGAAAAATATTCGGTCAAGGCCTATTCAACGGGCCTCGTGTTGAAGGTAGTTCGGTGCCTATTCAAGAAAGTGACTTTATATTTTCTGTGGCGGGAGAAGAGCTTGGGTTTATCGGTTGTGTGTTAGTTATTCTGTTATTAATGTTTATGCTTTTTCGTACTTTAAAAATCGCCTCTATGTCTTCTGATTGTCTTGGAACTTGTATCTGTTTTGGTTTTTTTGGCCTTATCGCATCTCAAACTATTTTTAACTTGGGCATGTGTTTGAGCGTTTTGCCTGTTATGGGAGTCACTTTACCATTTTTTAGCGCTGGTGGCTCATCATCTGCTTGTCTATATCTTGGTGTAGGCCTTGTTCAAAACGTATTCATGCAACATTATGATAAAGATTTGAATGTAATAGTGGTTGAATAAATACTATAAAAATAACATTCGGTAAAAAAACTTAAGTAATCGTTATCACGTAATAATGGGCAAGTAATTTGCGTGAACGTTTAGCTGTGAGATAAGAACAGTTTAATATGAACTTTTTGGACATTAGTTTTACATTAGTACATTAGTTTGCTATAATAAAAAATAAGGTTAATAAATGTTTTGGTGAGGAATTTAAGATGATTGATGGCACTCAAACGGTAAAAGTCTCGGTTGTTATTCCGGTACGAAATGAAGAAAAGTATATAGTCAAGTGTATAGAGTCCGTGATAAAACAAAACTTTAGCAAGAATGCTATGGAATTAATTTTAGTGGATGGACTATCCGAGGATAAAACCGTGGAAATAATAAAAGATTTTATGATTCGACACAAGTTTATAAAACTTTATGAAAACCCTAAAAAAACAGTACAATACGCGTTAAATATCGGGATAAAAAATGCAGTTGGCGAATTTATCGTTCGGATGGATGCTCACTCTGAGTACGCGGATGACTACATCTCAAAGTGCGTTGAGTTCCTTGAACAAACTGATGCCGACAATGTAGGGGGCCCGATGATTGCCCAAGGGAAAACACCGATTCAAACTGTTGTGGCAGCGGCTTATCATAGCCCATTTGCACTGGGTGGCGGCAAGTTTCATGACGAAAATTACGAGGGGTATGCGGATACGGTTTATTTGGGCGCTTTTAGGAGACAGACTTTACTAAAATTAGGCTTGTACGATGAGCGCTTGCCTCGAAATGAAGACGATGATTTGAATTTTAGGCTTGCAAATAGCGGCGGAAAAGTCTTTATTACACCTAAAATTCGGAGTGTGTATTATCCGAGAAGTACCTACAGAGAAGTTTTTAAGCAGTATTTTGAGTACGGCTTGTGGAAGGTGGCTGTAATCAAAAAGCACAAAAAGCCGGCAAGATTATCGCATTTAGTGCCAGTGTCATTTGTTGTTTTTCTTTTGTTATTTTCGGCACTATCTTTGTTTAGCGGCGTGGCTAGAGGCATTTTGTTGTTGGTGATGCTGCTTTATCTAAGCTTAAGTCTATATTTTTCTCTCAAAAACAAACGTATAAGCTCTTGGCTAGATAAATTTAGACTAATTTGGGTGCATTTCATTCTACATATTGCTTACGGAATAGGTTTTTTATGCGGAATTTTTAAGTTTTGGAGAGCGAAATTTTAAAATGGGGAAAAAATATGAATTTTCTAGGGCAGAATTGCGACAATTGCAGCTCAAAAGCCTAGAGATGGCGATATATTTTAGAGACTTTTGCAAGGAAAATAATCTGAAATTTTTTCTTTGCGGAGGTGGTTGCATAGGCGCGGTGCGCCATAAGGGGTTTATTCCGTGGGATGACGATGTTGATGTGTTTATGCCGAGGGATGACTATGAAAAACTCAAGGAACTTTGGCCTCAAAAGGCGGATACAAGCCGTTTTTCTTATTGTCGGCCAGACAAAAGGCATTACTATCGCAACTTGTTTGCAACCATAAATGATAATAATACGACGTTTATAAAGACTCATCAGGCGGATCTAGACGTTAATCACGGAATAGTGTTGGATATTTTACCACTCGATGGCTATCCAAATTCGAAATTAGCGAGGTTAAGTCAAGTTTTTTGGGCGCTTATTTACTCAATTTTTTGTGCGCAAATGGTTCCTGTAAATCACGGAAAAATGGTTAGCTTTTTAGGAGATTTTCTTTTAAAATGCGTGCCATCGAAAAAAATACGGCATAAAGTTTGGCGTTTTGCCGAGAAACAAATGTCTAAGTATAAAATTAGCGATTGCGACAACATCACGGAGCTTTGTTCTGGACCTTACTATATGCGAAAAAAATATCCAAAAACAGCCTTTGAGAAGGCTATAGAGGTCGAGTTTGAAGGAACGCTGATGCCGATTCCAATAGGCTTTGATGAGTATTTGCGAACAGCTTTTGGTGACTATATGCAATTGCCGCCAAAAGAAAAACAAGTAGCGCACCATGATGTGGTCTTTTGCGATGTGGAAAATAGCTACGAAAAGTACAAAGGTGTATATTATTGCAGAGGTGAAAAATAATGATTTTTGGAGCAATTTTAGCCGGTGGCATCGGTTCGAGAATGAATATTGCCGACATGCCAAAACAATTTTTAGCGCTAGGAAGTAAGCCGATTATTATCCATACCATAGAGAAATTTTTGATGTGCTCAAAGTTTGATAAAATTTATGTTGGAGTGCATCCGGATTGGTTGCTACATATGGGCGATCTCATTGAAAAACATAAATTGGATGCAGAAAAATTAATTTGCGTTGCTGGCGGTGTGGACCGAAATGAAACAATTTTTAATATTATAAATCATATAAAGGAAAACTTCGGTGACGGCGAGGACAACATTATTGTTACGCATGACGCTGTGCGGCCATTTGTCACTAGCAGAATTATTGAGGAAAATATCGAGGCTGCAATGAAATTTGGCGCTTGCGACACAGTAATTAGTGCTACGGATACGATTGTCGTGTCGGAAAATGGCAGCGAAATTACAAATATTCCGAATAGAACGCTTATGTATCAAGGTCAAACACCTCAAAGCTTTAAGGTGAACTTGTTGAGCAACTTTTATAACGACTTAAATAACGACGAAAAAGCTGTATTGACCGATGCTTGTAAAATTTGTGTGGTGAGAAATTATCCGGTGCATTTAGTTGCGGGAGAGGTGTTTAACTTGAAAATTACAACCGTCACAGATTATAAAATTGCACAAGCAATGGTAGGAGGGTTGCAGGTTGATTAGTTGTACGTATCAACTTGTGCATCCGCGGACGTTCTCGGTGCAGTATAAAGATGTTAATCTTTCGCAAGGTGTAATTGTAAAGCCGCGTTATATGGCGCTTTGCCATGCTGATCAGCGGTATTATTTGGGGCAACGAGATGCTGCGGTTTTGCGCAAAAAACTTCCGATGGCACTTATTCATGAGTGTTGTGGTGAGGTTATTTACGATAAGTCTGGTACGTTTAAGGTAGGCCAAAAAGTCGTTATGATTCCTAATGTGCCAGGTTTGGTTCGTGAGGGTGAGTATGAAAACTACGCAAAGGGCGCAAAGTTTTTATCTAGTGGTTGCGATGGCTTTATGCAGGAGTTTATTGCGATGCCAAGTGATAGACTTGTACCTTTCGAGGATGTACCGTTACAAGTTGCAGCAATTTGCGAGTTTGTGAGTGTGGGCATGCATGCTGTCAGTCGCTTTGATTTGTCTGCACATCAATATCGTGATACAATTGCTGTTTGGGGCGATGGTAGCCTCGCTTATGTGGTTGCGTGCATTTTGAAGAACACTTATAAAAACGCTAAGATTATTGTCGTGGGGAAAAGCCGGACAAAGTTATCTTATTTTTCTTTTGTGGATGAAACTTACTTGACGGATGAGTTACCAGAAAATGTGCGAATTGACCATGCGTTTGAGTGCGTTGGCTCGAGGGGAAGCTTTTATGCAATAGACGACATCATTAGGCACATTAATCCGCAAGGCTCTGTGATGTTGCTCGGTGTGAGCGAGGATAAAGTCGCAATTAACACGCGCGATGTTCTCGAAAAGGGCTTAACGTTAATTGGTTGCAGCCGCTCTGGAAGACCTGATTTCGAAAAAGCCGTTGAGTTTTTGCAGAATAAGAATTTTCAACGCAGATTATCAGCAATTGTTTACGAGGCAGCGCCAGTTGGAAGCATTGCGGATATACATCGGGTTTTTGCAGAGGACGCTGGTACGATGTTTAAAACGGTTTTTGAGTGGAATTTATAGGTGAGAAAATGGCAAAAATTAGTGTTATTGTGCCGGTGTACAAAGTGGAAAATTATCTTGAAAAATGCGTGAATTCGTTGCTGAGTCAGACTTTGCGGGACATAGAAATAATTTTAGTGGATGATGGCTCGCCCGACAAATGTGGAGAAATTTGTGAAGATTTTGCTCAAAAAGATAACCGGGTTAAAGTTCTTCACAAGAAAAATGGTGGCTTGAGCGATGCGAGAAATTTTGGAATTTCTGTTGCAACAAGCCCATATATTGGTTTTGTGGACAGCGATGACTACGTGGCGGCCGATATGTATGAGACCCTCTACGACAACATGACTCAGCACGATGCCGATGTTTCTATTTGCGGTCTCTATGACTGCTACAAAACGAGAAAAATTCCTCAGTTTACTGGTAGCGAGTTTTTAATGTTAAGTAATAAAGAGGCTTTGGGCTTGGCGCTAGAGGGCAAAAAAATTTCCGTTAATGCGGTAAATAAGCTTTATAAAAAAGAGTTGTTCCAGGAGATAAAATTTCCGAGAGGAAAGCTATTTGAGGATGCCTTTACGATTCCGAAAATATTGGCGACTGCTAAAAAAATTGTTGTTGCTCCCAGCCCTAAATATTTTTATGTGCATAGAGAAGATAGCATCACAACATCAGCGTTTAAGCCGCAAGACTTTAATGTTGTAGAGGCTTATGAGCAAAACTTGGCGCTCGTGGAAAGCTGTTTTAAGGAGTTGCGCAAACAAGCAGAATTTCGCCTTCTGTGGTCGTATATGCATGTGTTTGATAAGATGCTTTTAAGCAGAGATTTCTCTGATTGGGAGAATTATAAAAGAGTGCTGTCAAAATTAAAAAGCCAAACGCTTAGTGTATTAAAAAATCCATTTTTTTCGCTCAAAAGAAAATTTGTGAGCTTGGTTTTGTTGGTTAGTCCTAAACTCTATGGCAATATACTGAAATATCAAAAACGAAGAAATTTTAAATTACATAATTGATTATTTATAAAAGGATTGATTGTTTTACGTGAATTTGAAAAACTTTATACTTAAGGAAAAAAACCATGAGATTTTGCGAAAAACTTATATAACGGTTTTTATCGCAGCAGTTTTAACGAGAGTCTTGTTGCCAATAGCACTACGCGAAACGCAACTCGTGAATTCGTTAGTTTTTGCGGTAGTTGCACTTTTTGGCGCGGCAATTGTTACGCTCGATATATTGACAAGACGGATTTGTTTTACGGCAAAAAATGTCGGGTGGTTAGTGATTTTTTTAGCGGTATGTGCTCTCTCGAGCCTGGTGAATGCTAAATATGGGATTATTGGAAATATTCGAAATTTAGTGTGGTTGGCGATATCATTCTTTTTGTTGTATCCCGTCGACAAAAATCGAACCCTTGAAAATGTCAAAAACGAGATTAAATATATCGGAAATATCTTAATTACGGTTTGGTCTTTAGCTTGCAGCGCCTCGCTGGGAATGTTTATTTTGCAAATAGGTTACTATGTAGATGTTTACCCGGATTCTTTTGCGCGGTTGGGCTTTATTGAAGGGCGGCTTTTCGGTCTTTTTGAAGACCCAAATTGTGCTGCAATAGTCGCTATAGTGGTTATTATTTTCTCGATTTTTAATATAAAAAATACTAAAAAAAAATGGCTCCAGTGTTTTTATTCTCTTGGTATTTTGGTTAATTTTTGTTACATAGTCTTGTCAGGTTCTCGCACGGCTGAGGTTGCCGCGATTATTATTACCTTTTTGGCGGTGTATTTTGTTCTACTTAAGAAAAATGGCGAGAAAAAAATTAATTCTGTATTTAAGCAATTTGCTACAATTTTAATTTCGGTTTTGTGTAGTGTTGCTTTAATTCTTGGATTGGTGCTCACAAAAAAAGCTTTGGAGTATGTACCAGAATTTGTAGGAACACCATTTGCTTCAAGCAATGTGGACGAGGCAATGCAAAAAAAACGTTTGGACATAACACGTGAAGATGTAACTAATAGCACAGACATGTCGAATGGACGGTTTAAAATTTGGCTAAGCGCAATTGAGTTGTTTTTGAGCAAACCGATTTTGGGAACCTCTCCGCGCAATATGAGAACCTATGCAAAGGCAGAATTTCCAGATGGATTTATCGCTAAGCGGTCATATGCTGTGCATAATGCGTATCTCGATGTTTTGACATCCACTGGCATTTTGGGCGCGATACCGGTGTTTATCTTTTTGATGAAATTTTTGATTGATATCTTTAGTTTTTTATTTCTACGGCTGCGTGACAAAAATTATGATTTTGTGCTATTTAACTTCTTGGTTGTGGCAACCGTTAGTATTTCCGCATTATTTTTGTCAGAAATATTTTTTGTTTGCACGATTGGAGCCCTCGTATTTTGGTTAAATTTAGGTTACTCTTACTACTTTATGAATGAAAGTTCAGAGCTTTGGAAGGTGAGGGAAACTTAATGTCGGAAAAAATAAGTGTGATAGTTCCGATTTATAACGCTGAAAAAACGCTAGGACACTGCATTGAGAGTATCTTAGCGCAGAGTTATGAAAACTTAGAGGTTGTTTTAGTTAATGATGGCTCTACAGACGGCTCGTTGGCGGTTTGTAAAAAATTTGCGAATTTGGATAATAGGATAGTTGTAGTAGACAAAAAAAAGACTGGTGTTTCGGCAGCGCGCAATAGCGGGCTAAAGTTAGCTGCGGGAGAGTTTGTTCAATTTGTAGATGCCGATGATACTCTTAAATCAAATATGACTGAAAATTTAGTTGCATCAATGCTTGAGAGCAATTCTGACGTTGTAATTTGTGGATATGATAGAATTTGTTGCAAAAGAATTGAGACCAAGTCTCCTGAGACCTTTTTCACAGACAGCATTTTGCGTTTTAAATCCACGTTTATGGACTTGTACAAGTCTGCATTTTTTAATGCTCCGTGGAATAAATTGTACCGTCGAAATAAGATAAAAACTCTGTTTAACGAAAATCTATCGATGGGCGAAGATCTGCTGTTTAACTTGTCATATTTCTCAGGTTGTGAAAAAATATCTGTGGTCAGTGACAGTCTCTATAATTATACTGTGCCTTCATCAAATAGCTTAGCAGGAAAATATGATGATTCTCTTTTGAATACGCAGATTATGTTGAACAAAAAAGTGCATGAGTTTTTTAAAGATAACTTCGGCAGTGAAGATTTTAGTGAGATTAATGAGGTTTTTGCTAAGGAAATTTATTATTACCTAAAAAAACTTATAATTTTATCTGGATATGATAGGCCTATTGTGCAAAAAAAAATAAGTGCGTGTTTAAACTGCGAAGACGTTCAAAAAATGCTTGATAACGTAGAGTTAACCGACCCTCAATTAAAAATTGTTTGCCCGTTAATGCGCATGAAGTCTAGCTGCTTACTATATTTGTTTTTTAAATTTAAAAATCTTATTATGAAAAATGGCTTGAGGTAAAGAAATTTTTATAAAGCAAAGGAACTTTCAAAATGAGAACAAAAAATTCGATTATTAATACATTAGTAGGGTTGGCCTCATATGTAATTTTGCTGTTGGGACCCGTTGTTTTAAGCCCAATTGTTGCAAGTTTAGGTAGCGATGTGCTTGGTATTCAAAAGACCTTTATGGATACAGTTGCGTTGCTGAATATCATTGAGCTTGGAATTAGTTTTGGCGTAATATACAAGTTGTACAAGCCAATTGCCGAAAATGACAACGAGAAAATTGCAATATTGCTGAATTTTTATAAGAAAACATTCAAAGTTATTGCTTCAATTTTGTTAGCTCTAGGCGCTTTGACGGCTGTGATTATTCCTCGACTTGTGCCAGAACACGATGCAAGTAAATTTACAGACAATTGGCTCAGTGCGATGTTCCTACTTTATTTGGCGGATACTTTGGCGACGTATTTGTTCGGACACAAGCGCGCGATGTTAATTGCAGATCAGAAAAATTATTTGGTAAGTATTATCAAAACAGTTTGTCAACTTTTGATGTATGTGCTGCAATTTATAGCGGTATGCCAATTTAAATCGTTCGAGTTGTACATAATTGCGCGCCTTGTTTGTACTGTGTTAGACAGCGTTTTTGTTCATGTGATGTACAGTATGAGGTATAAAAGTATAAACTTGAAAATAAAGAAAAAGCTCGAAAAAGCTGAGCGAGATGACTTATTTAAAAATTTGGGTGCGCTTTTTTATCATAAAATAGGGTACCAGAGTTTAGCTTCTGGCTCGACTTTAATAATTACCAGCAACTTAGGCGAGTCGATTACCGGCATGTATTACCCCTATACGCTGATTACAAACGGCTTGATGAGTGTTACAGATCAGGTTTTTAATGCGATTTTAACAAGTTTTGGAAATCTTCTCGTAAAGGCAACAAGGGGAGAAGTACATAATATTTATAAGAAAATTTTTTTCCTCAACCATATAATTTATTCGTTTTTTTCGGTGTCGTTATTTTGCCTAATTGGACCTTTTATAAAGCTGTGGATGGGCGATTCATTTTTATTCCCAATGTCTACGCTTATTTTAATAACGATAAATTTTTACACATTTGGTATGAGAAAGTCTATAACGATGGTAAAAAACAGTGCGGGACTTTATCGACCAGACAGGCATTTTGCACTCTTAGAGGCCTGCTTAAACATAGGTTTAGCGCTAGCTTTGGTGGAAAAACTTGGTCTCAATGGCGTTATTATCGCGAATATTATTAGCTCGCTGTGTATACCTTTTTGGACGCAACCTTACGTAGTTTATAAGAATGTTTTTAATCGCTCCGTTAGTGATTACCATCAAAAGCAGGCACTTTATGCAGCTATAACGTTGATTTCGACGGTTTTAACATACTATTTATGTTCACTTTGTAGCATGACGGGCTTTATAAAGATAGTATTCAACGGAATTATTTGTTTGATTGTTCCAAATGGAATTAATGCGTTTATTTTTTATAAGACGGATGAGTTTCAATATTTGCTTGGAATCGTAAGAAATGTTTTTAAACAGTTTAGAATGAGAAAATAAGTGACAGCCAAAAGGTTGCCACTTTGTTTTTTTAGGAGTGACCTTGCAAATCTCGAGCGCTTCAAACAATGGGGCGCCGCGAGGCGCCTAAGGCCCCGGCAGGGCCTTAGGCTAGTCCCAAACTCAATTTTATTGAGTTTGGGACTACAAATAAAATAAATATTTATTTTATTTGGACTCGCGGCCGTAGCGGACCTAAGTGTAGCGGTTAAACTTTTGATAAAGTTTTGTATGCCATTTATCTATTTGAATTTATAAAAATCTTCCTCAAACCAAACCTTTGGTGCCGAAAACTCTTGGCCGTCTAGATACGATAAAATTCCCGCGGGCGTTAAAAACTCAAACTTTAACTTGTGAGAGTAAAGCGCTTGCCATTTATAGCCTTTTTCTTTGTTGAGTGCGTTTTTTCCATACTTGCTGTCTCCAAGAAGCGGATGACCTAAAAATGCCATATGAGCTCTTATTTGATGGGTTCTTCCGGTTAGAAGTTCTACCTCGAGTAAGCTATAGTTATCTTTTTCCGCGATAACATGATATTTTGTTTTTATGGTTTTGGTATTTTCGAGAGGTCGATTATGAATATAAACACGATTTTGTTTTTCGTTTTTTTCAAGGTGCGCTGTTAGAATATCGCTTTTTTTCTCAAAAGTCGAGTATACGATGCATAAATAAAATTTTTTTAATTCGCGGTCTTTCATTTTTTGATTTAATATTCGTAGACTCTCTGCGTTTTTTGCGGCAATAACAATACCGCCTGTGTTCCTATCAATACGGTTTACAAGCGCCGGAACAAATGAGTTTTCTTTTTGCGGCTTGTACTCGCCTTTTTTGTAAAGATAGTGCTGAATGCGTGCTATTAGTGAGTCAAAATGATAATTCTCATCAGGATGTACTATGAGCCCAGGCTTTTTATTTACTAGGAGAATATTTTCGTCTTCGTAAATGATATCAAGAGTATTGGGCGCTTTGAGAAAGTCATAACCATCTAGAGTTTGAGTTAAAAATTCGTCCTTAATATAAAGTGTTATAATGTCACCTTCAGAAAGTTTTGTGTCGGGTTTGCAGCGCTTTGAGTTTATTTTGACATCTTTTTTCCGGATTGCTTTATACATTAGTGAGGTCGGTAAGTTTTTAAAAGTCTTTATTAAAAATTTATCAAGTCGCTGATTCGCATCGTTTTTATTTACTCGTATTTCTATCATCGCTGAGTTCGACTCCTTTTTCTTAATTATATCATTATATCATGTTTTTACGCCCTCTTGGGAGTGCCATATTTGAAGCTTTCTGCGGTCGTGGCCGCGAGGCCAAAGAAAATAAATGTTTATTTTCTTTGTGGCCCAGAGTTCAACTTGGTTGAGCTCTGGGCTGGCCAAAGGCCCCCTAGGGGCCTTCGGCGCCTCGCGGCTTTGCAGGGGACTATAGATTAGGGCACTCCCATGTATATAAGCACTTTCCAATTAGCAGTTTTTATTGTATAATAAATACAAATTTAAGAAATATTGTCGCGATTGGAGGTGGGATGTTTGCATAAGGGACATAGAGGCCGTTTAAAGAAGAAATTCTTAAAATACGGTGCAGACTCTTTGGAGACACATGAGTTATTAGAGTTGCTGTTGTATTATGGAATTCCGCAGAAGGACACAAACGAACTTGCACACACGTTGATTAATATTTTTGGTTCGCTGCCACAAGTTTTCGATGCTCCAGTTAGCAGCCTGTTAAAAGTTACTGGTATTGGGGAATCTACCGCGATTTTAATTCGATTAGTATCCAAGTTGAGCAGAGTATATGCGGAGAAAAACTACAAGACTAACAGTAGACGTCCCACGAAAACTCAGATAGAAAAGATAATATTAAATAAATTTATAGGAAGAATAAAAGAACATGTAGTGTTGGCGTTATTTGATGCAAAGCGGAATTTGGTGTTTTGTGACGTGATTTCTCAAGGTTCATTTGGCTCAACGGAGTTTCATATACGAGAGATTATCGAGCTTGCGCTTAAGTTTAACGCGACGAAGGCAATTATCGCGCATAACCATCCCAGTGGAATTGCTTTGCCATCGAGGGAGGACGTAGAAACGACCATTGAGCTTAAAAATGCGCTTAAATTAATTGAAGTTAAGCTTGTTGACCACATTATCGTGGCGGAAAATGATTATGTTTCTCTGGCCGACAGCGAGCTGGGGAGACAGATTTTATAAAGAGTGAAAAATGCTACAGAATCAAGTTTTGTTACTTCATCGCGGGCCGCGAGGCCAAAGAAAATAAAAATTTATTTTCTTTGTGGACCCAAATTCAACAATGTTGAATTTAGGTCTGGTTGAAAGCCCTAAGAGGGCTTTCAACGCCTCGCGGCGTTTTGAGGCGAGCTTGGCAAACAAATTTTATAAAGAGTGAGAAATGCTATGGATTTCAAGTTAAAATCTAATTACGAACCGACCGGAGACCAACCGCAAGCGATACAGGCTTTAGTGGAAGGCATAAAAAAGGGTCACAAGGAGCAAACCCTCTTGGGTGTAACGGGTTCAGGGAAGACCTTTACGATGGCGAATATAATAGAAAAGCTTAATCGGCCGACGCTAGTTTTGGCGCACAATAAGACTTTAGCGGCGCAGCTTTGCTCGGAGTTTCGAGAGTTTTTTCCGGAAAATGCAGTAGAGTATTTTGTATCCTACTACGATTATTATCAGCCGGAGGCCTACATTGCGACGACGGATACTTACATTGAGAAAGATTCCTCAATTAATGATGAGATTGACAAACTGCGTCACTCGGCAACTTCAGCACTATCCGAGCGTCGCGATGTAATAATTGTTGCGAGCGTATCGTGCATTTATAGTCTTGGTAACCCTATTGATTACCGCACGATGGTAATTTCCTTGCGTCCGGGGATGCAAAAAAGTCGCGATGAGATTCTTAAAAAGCTGGTAGAGTTGCAATACGAGCGCAATGACGTAAATTTAACTCGAAATAAGTTTCGGGTGCGCGGCGACGTAGTGGAGATTTTTCCTGCTGTATCGAGCGACACTGTAATACGAGTAGAATTTTTTGGTGATGAAATCGACAGATTGAGCGAGATAAATCCGTTAACTGGGGAAGTCAAGGCGACAATAAAGCACGTTGCGATTTATCCGGCATCTCACTACATTGTGCCAAAAGAAAAAATGCATCAAGCGGTCGTAGACATAGAGAAGGAACTTGAGCAACGGATAAAATTTTTTCGAGAAAATGAGCAGTTCATCGAAGCACAGCGAATTGAGCAGCGAACACGTTATGACCTTGAAATGCTAGAAGAAATCGGCTTTTGTAAGGGCATTGAGAATTATTCGCGGATATTATCTGGTCGGCAGCCAGGAGAAGCACCTTTTACGTTGCTCGATTATTTTCCAAAGGATTTCTTGCTGTTTGTCGACGAGTCTCACGTGATGTTGCCGCAAGTTCGTAGCATGTTTGCAGGAGACAAGGCTCGTAAGCAAAATTTAATCGATTATGGATTTCGGCTACCCTCTGCCTACGACAACCGACCGCTAACTTACGATGAGTTTTATAGCAAGCTCAACCAAGTTGTTTTTGTAAGTGCGACGCCTGGCGACTTAGAGAAAGAAAAAAGCTCGCAAATTGTCGAGCAGGTAATTCGCCCTACAGGATTAGTTGACCCTGAGGTTAGTGTTAGGCCCATTGAGGGGCAAATTGACGATTTGATTTCAGAAATTAACAAGCGTATCGCGGTCAATGAGCGAGTCTTAATAACGACCTTGACGAAAAAAATGGCAGAGGACTTAACCGCCTACCTACAAGAAGTCAACATAAAAGTTCGGTACATGCACTTCGGTATCGACACCGTTGAGCGAATGGAAATTGTTCGAGATTTGCGCCTCGGTGAGTTTGATGTACTTGTTGGAATAAACCTGTTGCGCGAAGGGTTGGACATACCAGAAGTTTCGCTTGTGGCCATTTTAGATGCAGACAAAGAGGGTTTTTTACGCTCCGAGCGCTCACTTATCCAAACAATAGGTCGTGCCGCAAGAAACGCAAATGGACAAGTCATTATGTATGCCGATGAGGTTACCCCGTCCATGGAAAAGGCCCTCAATGAGACAGAAAGACGTAGGAAAATTCAGCTAGAGTATAACGAAAAGCACGGCATTATTCCTAAAACCATCGTGAAGAAAGTTGCTGACGTTTTAGAAATTTCCTCGCACGAAAAAACAAACGTAAAAGTGCAAAAAAAGCTCAACAAGACCCAAAAAGAGCAGTTAATCTTGGAGCTCGAAAAAGAAATGAAGGCTGCGGCGAAATTGCTTGAGTTTGAACATGCGGCGTTTTTGCGAGATAAGATAGAAGAATTGAAAAATAGGTAACTTGTTCGGTTATTTTTTGGAATGCCATATTTGAGTTTTTCGCCCTGACCCAGTAACGTTGACACGCAAATTGCCATGAAAAACACTAGGAATCATGCCTATTTTTGGGGCAGGGGCGATAGTAGATTGGATGATCGGAAATGAGCGACTTATGAACTATGCGAAAATAAAAAGGCTGTATCCAATGTTCGGGTACAGCTTTATTTGACTCAACAAAATTCAGTGCGATGCACCTTGGTTGATTACTACAAAAAATCGCCTTGAAAATTTCACAAAAAGCACTTGACCACCCCCCGTTTTTTGGTATTCTGAAACAGAACAGACGTTCAACTATTTATTGTTAAGGAGGTGAAATTATGTTCGAGAAAAGAAAAACAAAAAAGCAAAGTACGGTAAAGCCCGCTCAAACAAAAGCCGGTGCACAGCTAAACGATGACTTGCTGGAAGCCGTTGCAGGGGGCACTAACAGTGAGGAACATTGTTCTGTATGTGGTGGCTATGGACGTGTTTGGACCCGCATTGGTGAATATGCTCCAGGCGATGCAAGTGGGGGGCATGGTATGTATGTAATGTGCTCAAAGTGTGGCGGCAAAAGTACAAGGAGGGTTGATGTGAGAATGATATCTTCTGATGGTGATATTAAGAGCTTATGAGTAGAGAAAAATGTCGTGCAACTATTAGGAGCCATACTCTGGCTCCTTTTTACTTCAAAAGCCTTGCTAGATATTTACCCGTGTATGAATCGGCCACTTTGCAGACTTCTTCGGGTGTGCCTTGCGCAACGACGTTCCCACCATTGTCGCCACCTTCTGGCCCCAGGTCAATTATGTGGTCAGCGGTTTTTATTAGGTCTAGATTATGCTCGATTACCAGCACAGTATTACCGGCATCGACGAGGCGCTGCAGTACATCGATTAACTTATGAACATCCGCGATGTGAAGTCCTGTAGTAGGCTCATCGAGCACATAAATTGTTTTGCCCGTGGCCCTTTTAGAGAGTTCTGTTGCAAGTTTTACACGTTGCGCCTCACCGCCAGAGAGCGTTGTTGCAGCTTGGCCTAATTTCACGTAGCCAAGGCCTACATCGCAGAGGGTCTGTAATTTTCGAGCAATTTTGGGGATATTTGCAAAAAATAAGGTAGCTTCCTCGGCGGTCATTTCGAGTACATCGTGAATGGATTTATCTTTATAATGCACGTCGAGGGTTTCGCGATTATAGCGCTTACCCTTACATACATCGCACGGGACATAGATATCCGGTAAAAAGTGCATTTCAATCTCGATAAGGCCATCGCCTTGACATGCCTCGCAGCGGCCGCCTTTCACGTTAAATGAGAATCGGCTACTTTTAAAGCCCTTCATTTTTGCGTCGTTAGTTGAGGCAAATAGTTCGCGGATATCTGTGAAAACTCCAGTATATGTTGCCGGATTAGAGCGCGGAGTTCGGCCGATGGGCGCTTGGTTTATGTCGATGATTTTATCAAGATTTTCAACTCCGGTAATTTTTTTATGTTTACCGGGCTTTTTTCTTGCACCGTTGAGTTGTGATGCCAAACTTTTATACAGAATCTCATTAATAAGCGATGACTTGCCAGAGCCAGATACCCCCGTTACGCAAACAAATTTTCCAAGCGGAATTTCCACGTCGATATTTTTCAAGTTATTTTGACAGGCGCCTAGGATTTTCAATTTTTTGCCATTGCCTTTACGTCGAGATGTAGGAACCTCAACTACACGTTTTCCGCTCAAGTACTGTCCAGTAAGAGAGTCCTCACAATTTTTTATTTTATCAAGCGCTCCACAACAAACAACCTCGCCACCGTGCACGCCGGCACCTGGACCAATATCAACAATGTAGTCTGCTGCGTACATCGTATCCTCATCGTGCTCCACGACGATAACTGTATTGCCAATGTCTCGCAGTCGCTTGAGTGTCGTTAGAAGTTTATCGTTGTCGCGCTGGTGTAATCCGATACTAGGCTCATCCAAAATGTACAAGACACCCATCAGCGAGGAGCCAATTTGCGTTGCGAGACGAATTCTTTGACTCTCACCACCGGATAGAGTACCAGACTCTCGTGCCAAAGTTAAGTACTCAAGACCAACACTCTTTAAAAAGCCAAGACGTTCTTTGATTTCCTTAAGGATTTCTTCTGCGATGATTTGCTCTTTTTCGGTGAGTTTTAGGCTATTTACGAAGTCAAGAATTTTTACCACGGATTTGTGACAAAGCTCGCTGATATTAATTCCACCTACCGTTACGGCTAAGCTTTCTGGACTTAGTCTGTCGCCGTTACAGCTGTCGCAAGGAATAGCACTCATGTAAGATTCTATGTCGGCCTTCGCAAAAGTACTTTGAGTATCACGGTAGCGCCGCTCAAGATTATTGATAATACCCTCAAAAGCTGCATTATAGGAGAATTTAGCTTTTTCACTCTCGCGAACGACGCTCATTTTCTCGCCTTTTGTGCCATATAAAAGGATATCAATAATTTCTGACGGAAGCTCTTTTATAGGGGTATCGAGAGAGAAATTATATTTTTTCGCAAGTCCCTCGTAATACATCCGTGCAAAACTCGTTGCGCCATCCGAGGACCAGCCATAAGCCTTTATAGCGCCTTCGTTGATGGATAAGTTTTTGTCTGGCATAATGAGTTCTGGGTCGATGCGCATAAAAACACCAAGGCCCATACATTTTTTGCACGCACCATGAGGATTATTAAAAGAAAACATCCGTGGAGTGAGTTCCTCGATGCTTATCCCATGCTCTGGGCAAGCATAATTTTGCGAGAAAAGGATATCATCTCCGTCAACAACATTAGCAATTACTAGCCCGTCCGAGAGTGAACTTGCCGTTTCAATTGAGTCTGCTAGCCTTGAGCGAATCTCCGGTTTTATCACTAGCCTGTCAACAACAATCTCGATGGTGTGCTTTTTGTTCTTCTCTAGCTTTATGTCTTCCGATAAGTCGTAAATAATGCCATCAACTCGTACTCGTACATAACCGCTTTTTCGTGCGTTTTCAAGCTCTTTGATATGTTCTCCCTTACGTGAGCGGACTATCGGCGCTAAAAGTTGTAGCTTGGTTCCTTCGCCTAAATGCATCACACGGTCAACAATTTGATCGACGCTTTGTTGAGAAATTTCTTGTCCGCAAATAGGACAGTGCGGCACTCCTATCCTTGCATACAACAACCGGAGATAATCATAAATCTCGGTTACAGTCCCGACCGTTGACCGTGGGTTCTTTGACGTCGTCTTTTGGTCAATGGCGACCGCCGGAGATAATCCATCTATGCTGTCAACTGCAGGCTTTTCCATTTGCCCCAAAAATTGCCTTGCATACGACGAAAGTGACTCCACATAACGACGTTGACCTTCTGCATAAATTGTGTCAAATGCAAGAGATGATTTACCAGAACCCGACAAGCCCGTTATTACAACTAGCTTGTCCCGCGGAATTACAACGTCTATATTTTTTAGGTTGTGCTCTTTGGCCCCTTTTACTACGATGTTTTCTTGCATGTTGACCTCCTTATTTTCGCCGGTCCTATTAGTTTACATTGAGGGTGGCGCTGCCTTGCTGTGCTATCTCAAACTCTTCTAGTTGCAGCCAACCGCAACGCCCGCGGCCGCGAGGCCAACGAAAATAAATTTTTATTTTCGTTGTGGCGCAGAGATCAACAAAGTTGAACTCTGCGCTGGCCGAAGGCTCTAAAATAGCCTTCGGCGCCTCGCGGCACCGGTGCTATGGTGCTTGATGAAGGCACCCCCTAATGTGTTAAACCTTTATTTTTTCTAGTTTTGCATAGTTTGCCATTAATTTTTTGCTACCGATATTATCAAAGTGAATTTCTAATAAGCAATCGTTGCCCATAGGTTTTGCCGAGACGATAGAGCCTTTGCCGAAAACTTTGTGAGAAACGGTGTCGCCAACCGTGAATGTTGCATCATGTTGAGCTTGTATAGCTTTTTCGATGTGATTAAATGCACGCGAGTAGGCAGAGAAATTATTTTTAGTTGGAGCTGAAGAAATAATTTTAAAGTTATGAAAAGCCTTGCTAGTTTCGCGCTTATGCTCGGTTTTTTCGACTAAAGCTTCTGGAATTTCTTGAGAAAACCTCGACGGTTTATTTCTGCTGGTAGAGCCAAAAATCATACGAGACTCGGCGTTTATGAGGTATAGCGACTCTTTTGCTCTAGTTATGCCGACGTAAGCTAAGCGTCTTTCCTCCTCTAGCTCTTCGGGGTTATACATCGACTGAACGCCAGGGAAGATACCCTCCTCGAAGCCTGGCAAAAATATGACTGGAAACTCCAGACCCTTAGCGGAGTGCATTGTCATTAGGGTGACAGCGTTTGCATTTGTGTCGTAGTTATCAATGTCCGTCAACAACGAAACCTCTTCGAGAAAGCCCTCTAAGGAAGCGTTTTCGCCATTTTCTTCCTCGTACTTTATGATGTTCGAGGCTAACTCATTGATATTTTCGATACGAGTTTTTGCCTCATCTTTTTCAGCCTTAAGGGCATTTACGTAATCTGTCCGCTCAAGCACTAAAGTATATAAATCGTGCATAGAGTACTCCGGACTGTTGTTTACGGCAATTAAATCATCGATTAGTCGAGCGAAATTTTGAAGTTTTAAAGCTACACGCAAAAGGTCAGCGTACTCATCGGCGCGACGCATAACATCTAGCATATTATTGCCGGTTTGTACTGCAATATCCGAAATTTTCGCAAGAGTCTTATCGCCAATTGACCGTTTGGGCTGATTAATAATTCGACGCAGACGAACCTCGTCATTTGGGTTGTTGATAACACTCAAATAGGCAATCATATCGCGAATTTCCTTACGCTCATAAAAGCGATGCCCACCGATAATTCTATACGAGATTCCAGACTTAATAAAAGTGCGCTCAATGTTGTTAGATTGAGCATTCATGCGGTACAAAACTGCAAAATCGGAGTAATTTGCACCTGCTGCCACCTTATTAAGAATAGTTTCGGCGATGTAACTTGCCTCGTCGTTCTCATTGATTGCCGTATGTATATGAATTTTCTCGCCGGACTCATTTTGCGTCCAAAGCGTTTTGCCTTTTCGCGCACTGTTGTTTTCGATGACAGCATTTGCAGCATCGAGAATATTCTGCGTTGAGCGATAATTTTGCTCGAGTTTAATAATTTTTGCATTTTTATAAGTTTTTTCAAAGTTTAAGATATTCTCAATGGTAGCGCCTCGAAATTTATAAATACTTTGGTCATCGTCGCCGACCACGCACAAATTTTTTCTTTTCTCGCAAATAAGCTTGATGAACTCATATTGAACTTTGTTGGTATCCTGGTACTCGTCGACCATCACATAGTGGAATTTATCCTGGTAGTAGGCCAAAACTTCGGGGCACTTTTTAAATAGTCTAACAGTATTTAATAGCAAATCGTCAAAGTCCATCGCATCGGCGTCTTCTAGGCGTTTTTGGTACATAGAGTAAACCTTGGAAATTTGGACCAAGCGAAAATCGTTTCCAGCCTGTTGCTCATATTCTTTTGGGCTCAATAAATTATCTTTAGCACGAGAAATAGCGGAGATAATCGACTTATGTGGTAGCGTTTTGTCATCGATATTTAAGGCCTGTTGACAATCTTTAACTAATCGCTTTATGTCATCGGTATCATAGACGGTGAAATGATTTGAGTAGCCAATTTTATCAGCATGTTGACGAAGAATTCTTGCACAAGTAGAATGAAATGTCGATGCCCAAATATCGTTACCGATTTCACCTAGCATATTTACAAGGCGCTCTTTTAGTTCGTTGGCGGCCTTGTTAGTAAATGTGATGGCTAGGATTTGCCAGGGTTTTACGGCGTTTACGCTTAAGCCAAATGGTAAGTCGGCATTCTGGCTATTTTCAAGGTAAGCACTAAGCTGGCTTAAGTAAGCTTCGTCAACGAAGGTTGGCACAGTCGTGTCGTTATATGCATTTCCGTATTTGATAATATTAGCGATTCTATTCACCAAAACAGTAGTTTTTCCACTACCTGCGCCCGCCAAAATCAATAGAGGGCCTTCTGTGAAGAAAATCGCTTCTTTTTGTTTGGTATTCATTTTGAGAAAATCTTTTTCTATTACTTTTTTTCTCAGCTGCAAGAACTTACTTGGTGTTGTCATTTCATCAGTCCTTATTGTTTTATACCTTTATTTTACCGCATTTTAAGGATTTTTTCAAGCACCGAAGTAAGCGGACACGACCACGCTCAAACCGTTATACTAGATTGTAATTTTATCATAAATATATCGAATCAAATCATTTATAGCAACTCTTTCTTGTTGCATAGTATCTCTATCGCGAATGGTCACACAACCATCATTAGCACTATCGAAGTCATAGGTAATGCAAAATGGTGTACCAATTTCGTCCTGCCTGCGGTAACGCTTACCAATAGAACCGGACTCATCGTAATCCACCATAAAGTGCCGAGAAAGAAGCTTTTGTACACCGAGTGCACCTTCACGAAGTTTTTTGGAAAGCGGAAATACCGCAGCTTTTATTGGAGCTAAAGCCGGGTGAAGTCTTAACACAACTCTTACATCGTTTTCATCTATTTTCTCTTCATCATATGAATCGCAAAGGAAAGCTAAAGCTACTCTATCTACTCCTAGCGAAGGCTCAATAACATACGGGAGGTAACTTTGATTAGATTCTTGATCAAAATACTCAAGACTCTTACCAGAATGTTCTTGATGCTGTTTTAAATCAAAGTCTGTACGATCAGCAATGCCCCAAAGCTCACCCCAACCAAATGGAAATAAAAACTCAATGTCGGTAGTAGCGTTCGAGTAATGCGAAAGTTCCTCTTGAGAATGATCTCTCAAGCGGATACTATTTGGTTTTATACCTAAGTTCAGCAGCCAGTTTTTGCAAAAATCTCTCCAATAAGAAAACCATTCTAAATCCGTACCTGGCTTACAGAAAAATTCCAACTCCATTTGCTCAAATTCACGAGTCCTAAAAATAAAGTTACCGGGCGTGATTTCGTTGCGAAAAGATTTACCAATTTGTGCAATTCCAAATGGTAACTTTTTTCGAGTCGTTCTTTGTACATTGGCAAAATTTACAAAAATCCCTTGAGCTGTCTCCGGTCGAAGATAAACTTCATTTTTGGCATCCTCCGTAACACCCTGATACGTTTTATACATTAAGTTAAATTCTCGAATATCAGTAAAATTCGTTGCACCGCAATCCGGACAGGCAATTTTGTAAGTTTCTATATATTGGCTCATCTGCTCAAATGTCATCCCGTTTGCGTCGCCACCATTTCCCTCGATTAGCTTATCTGCTCGATGCCGAGTTTTGCATTCTTTACAGTCCATCAAGGGATCTGAAAAACCACCAATATGGCCAGAAGCCTGCCAAGTTTTCGGATTCATAATAATTGCCGAATCTAGACCTACATTAAAGGCACTTTCTTTTATGAATTTTTGGCGCCAAGCATCTTTGATATTGTTTTTTAGCTCAACACCTAATGGGCCGTAATCCCAAGAGTTAGACAGACCTCCATATATCTCTGACCCCGCATATACAAAGCCTCTATTTTTGCATAGCGCTACAACTTTTTCCATCTGTTTTTCTTGATTAGTTAGCATAAATATCTCCCCCATTGTGCTCTCATAGTTATATCTTAAGTAAGGCAGCTAGTATTGTCAAATAAGACCTTTAAAAATCTGTTTGAATGATAAGCAAAACCATTTGTTAATCTTAATCCTATCTATTTTCTTCGCTAAAACCATTTTATAGCAACAACCGTGAATTTTACAAGCTAATTCGCCATTAATAAAATAAAAATTACCGAAAGACACTAGTTCTTCCGGTTTTCATTAAATTCTATAAACTGTTCGATTTAATTATAAATCCAAGGCAAACATTGTTGTCTCGCGGCATACTTGCAGGATTTAAGCTCACGGCAAAACCGGGATTGTCCTCCTCGTTAGGCAGCCGTGGTCTCTTAGGTGGAGGCGGCAACAGTAGTGTCGGTGGGTTTAAAAGCGAGCTAAGATCATTACGTGTCGCTTGACTAAGCGTCGCAGTACACCCCTCAGGTACGCTTTGTGTCCCTTGTGGTACTGCTAAGGGAGGCAAAGTCGGGGGAACGATTGCACATACCGGAACGGTTTCAATACCCAAAATAGACAAAAAGTCTGTACTACCAATGGTTGCATCTATACTTTGAGCGTGACTTTGAATCGGCATAATAGTTAAAACAATGATAGAAAATATGCTACATATACGATATAACATGATTTTCACCCCCTTCTACGTGATAAAATATCCACTTTAGAATAAGAAGGTTTACTGTATCAAATATTACATAAGTTGATAAACGCTTTTTAATTCGTGATGCTTGTTAACATCAACTGTAGTTATTTATCGACCTTTGCCATGTGTTTTATTAAATCTAAAAGTTTGTTGCTGTATCCCCACTCGTTATCGTACCAAGCTACCAACTTTACAAAATGCTCATTGAGCATAATGCCAGCTTTAGCATCAAAAATAGACGTACGTTCATCGGTATAGAAATCTGATGAAACTACGGAATCCTCAGTGTAACCTAAGATACCCTTCATTTCATTTTCAGAGGCTTTTTTTACTACTTGACAAATCTCTTCATAAGTAGTTGCCTTCTCGAGTCGACATGTTAAGTCAACTACGGAAACATCTAAGGTTGGAACTCGAAAAGCCATACCAGTAAGTTTACCTTTAAGCTCCGGAATAACTAAAGCACACGCCTTTGCAGCACCAGTTGACGACGGAATAATATTGCCAAGAGCCGCTCGCCCTCCGCGCCAATCTTTATTTGAGATACCATCAACTGTTTTCTGCGTTGCGGTAACAGCATGGACCGTCGTCATTAGCCCCTCAATGATGCCAAAATTATCGTTTATTACTTTGGCAAGTGGCGCTAAGCAATTTGTCGTACATGAGGCGTTAGATACAACTTGCATATCTTTTTTATAGTTTTCAAGATTTACGCCACACACAAATGTTGGAGTTTCGTTGTCTTTGGCTGGCGCAGAAATAATAACTTTTTTTGCACTTGCTTTAATATGCGCAAGAGCTTTTTCTTTTGTACAAAAGACTCCCGTCGACTCAACAATATACTCAGCTCCGTCAATACCCCAGGGTATTTGAGCTGGCTCTTTTTCTGCATGCACCAGTATGACTTTTCCATTTACAATAAGTTTATTTTTCTCCGCTTTTACCTCACCGTGAAACTTGCCATGTACCGAGTCGTACTTAATCATGTACACCATATAATCAACGTCAATAAAAGGGTCATTTATTGCAACAACATCAAAAACTTCAGGTTGATTCATTGCGGCTCGAAAAACTAATCTGCCTATTCGACCAAATCCGTTTATTCCAAGTTTTATCGCCATACCAAATGCCTCCTAAACTTAAATCGATTATATAATTATTTATGAAAAATCTTAAAATATACGTATTCAAAATCTCTTTAAATGTTGCCTAAAGATAATGTGCTGCGTACAGATATCTAATTTTGTTCTACTGTATCACCACAAACAGTTTAGTCCTTCTGTGCGGTTTCGTTTTGTATATCTGCTATTAAGGCATCCACTTCAGCCATTTCTGTAGATGTATAAATAGTATCTTCTTCCGTTGCTTCATTAGTTGTGATAAAAGGTTCTTTATTTACTGGCTCTTCTGATGCGCCTGAAGTTATTTCTTCAACAAATTCTGCATCTTGACCAACTTTTACTGCAAGTAAAAAGCTCACAACATATAACACCATAGCCAGCTGCGTTGCTAACATTAACATTTCGCTCGTATCTAATTGCCGTCCTGCATCTATTGCATGTGCTAAGTCATTTGTTACAAATGTCATTATAAATAAGACTGCGCCAAAACCAAAGAAAAATAACTTTCTAAACGAGCCTGCGTTAAAAAGACCAACAAATAATCTTGATTGCTCAAATAAAAAGAATAATAGACAAACAATAGCCAATACATCAGTAACGTGTATAAAGTCTGTTCTAATCGCATTATAAGCAGCAAATAATTTTGCTAATATCATTGTAGCCCAAATTGATGGCAGACAAACTAATAGACTATATTTTTCAAAAAGATTTTTCTCTTTTATAAAACATAAGCCAAAAATTATAAACACAATACCAGCTGCAACACCAAGAACATCACGAATCAGTGCTTGTATATCCATGCCCGAAGATAAGCTTTGTTGTAACTCACTTGCGCTGCTGAGCATTACAACTAATGATGCAACAATTGAAACTATTCCCGTAGGCAAGTTTTTCTTTACAACAAACACCTCAGGAGCATCTTTTGACATGTAACTCATAATGAGTATAACAACGGTTGCAATAGCTGATATCCAAAAACACAACATTTCGAAATTGTCCCACTGCATCCTGACTGCCGGCACACCCACTGATAAAATTTGATACACCCTAATGCCCATAACCGCGACAAAAGATAAAAAAAACGGTACCCAAGTTGATTTTAGTTTCACTATTACTGGCCTCCTTAAAATATTTAAGTTTATTTTATCTCTTTGCGAATAATTTGTAAATAGAAACAATATTTTCATGTCACTTTTTCGTAACGAAAAAGTGCGTGACCGCACTGGACAAGTCGCAAACTTGGGTTGAGCGTGAAATTTAATTCTTGTGCCCGCGGCTAAGGGTTAGTGCAGTCCAGCGGGACGCTGGTCGGTGCGTGACCGCACTGGACAAGTCGCAAACTTGGGTTGAGCGTAAAATTTAATTCTTTCGCTCGCGGCTAAAGGTTAGTGCAGTCCAACAGGACGCTGGTCGGTGCGTGACCGCACTGGACAAGTCGCGAACTTGGGTTGAGCGTAAAATTTAATTCTTTCGCCCGCGGCTAAAGGTTAGTTTAGTCCAGCGGGACGCTGGTCGGTGCGTGACCGCACTGGACAAGTCGCAAACTGGGGTTGAGCGTAAAATTTAAGCCTTTCGCTCGCGGCTAAGGGTTAGTTTAGTCCAGCGGGACGCTGGTCGGTGCGTGACCGCACTGGACAAGTCGCAAACTTGGGTTGAGCGTAAAATTTAATTCTTTCGCTCGCGGCTAAAGGTTAGTGCGGTCCAGCGGGACGCTGGTCGTTATAAGGAGAGTTCGCGAGGGAACTCGAAATCCCTCTCGAAACGTTTTTGGTTACTTTTTTCGTTACAAAAAAGTGACATAAAAATAAGAAAAAATAGATTAAAAATCCCCCCGCACTATACCCCGCGGCGGGGCTGCATCTTAACTTTCAAATTGATTCTTTTTATTCAGCTTTAGCATCACGCCGAGGGCCAAAACCAGCACCATACCCAGGCCCGCAACAGTCGCGGTCGTAACGGTGTCGCCGGTTTTGACATTAGTGCCGTCTCCTGGCGAGTTCTCTCCCTCTGTTGGTGGCGGAGTAGGATTCTTGGCTGCCTTCTCCTCTTCCGAGAGCTTATCTATGAGCGCGTATGGGCTGAAGTGGTTGGTTGAAATCACACACCATGTCTTCCCGTCTTTTTCCTCGATGCGTTCCTCAAACTGTGTATCCTCAAACATCTGCGCGAGAACCACTTCCAAGTCGTGAACATCCCAACCTTCTGGCACCTCAAACCACAATTCAACTGGCGCACTTAATGTCACCGTCAGTGGTTTCTCATCCGCGTCCACGAGCGACAGGTTATACGCTTTCAAGTGCTCTACCTCATATCCATCGTCCAGCGTTTCGTGCGTTGTCACAGCCTCTGCCGTAAATGTTGTATCCCCGTCCAGCACCTCATTGACGTCATACACCCGTATTAGCTGCGCTGTCCCACCTATCTGGACTGTCTGCTCCTGGTAGGCCGTTCCATCGCTGTCATAATGCCATTGCTGCTGGTGTTCGCAGAACCTGCTAACCAGGTGTGTAAAGTCCGCCTTCGCTGTCCAGCTGTAGTAATTATGCGACAGGCTCAAAACGCACGGGCCCTCATCTGGGCAGAGTAAGCACTTGGGTGGCGTGTAACCATCCCAGCCACTCCGTACCGTTTGATTGCCCAGCGTACAGGTCACCTCAGCTTCTATGCCGCGACCTGACAGCAGCAGCAAAAATGGCTTACCTCGCACCAGGCTTTCGCCTGTAATACTGGTATCACGCCTACCTGTTAGTTCGCCACTTAGGCTGACTGACAGGATAGGCATGTCGTAAGCCGTGCAGACTTCCATAGTGCCGTCGTATACCCCCGTACCCTGCACTGTCACGATCGCGTGGCGCGCGTCCTTAGCGCAGTAGCTACAGTCCTCGCTGCTCCCAACAACCGTCATAACCGTCACTTTGTAGTCCTGGCCTTTCACAAGCCGTGTGCCGCCCACACTCAAGGTAAATGTCTCTGTCAGGTCAATAGTCTCACCGCAGAAAGCCTTGTGCGGGTCAACATACGTAACAGTTGCACCTCTTATGTCTACCCCATGCATGCCAGCGGCAATTCCGTTCCGTGGTAAACCCAGCAGTACCATCGCGATGCACACCGTCGTGGCAAACAAATTTTGGGCAAGTTTTTTAGAAAATCTTGCCCCCCCCCCTAAGTCGAAACGAGGCTTTTTGTGCGTTTCGCGAGCCATCTCGTTGGTTTTGAACAACTTCACCATATCCAACACCCCTTAAAAATTAAATTTAAGTTACAGGTGCTATAATAACATGATTTTAAGATGATGTCAAGCGTTTTTGTAACCAATTGCTAGGCTAATAAATTATGCATTTTTATAATTCAAGTCACTTGTACCACATGGCTGCAGCACCGCGCACATGTCTCGCGCGTACTCACGCGCCCTAGCTACATCATGGTCAAGGTAATTACCACACTCTATCGCCGTGTTGCCCGGCAGTTCCCCATCGAAGTCCGCAATATATTTCATCGCATCTTTCGTTAAATTTAAAGCCTCTTCGTGAGAAATTCCTCGTACCAATAGGTAAAAGCCAGTCCGACAACCCATCGGGCCAACATAAACGACATTTTTGCTGAGGGGCGAATTTCGTACAAAGGTAGCAAAAAGATGCTCAAAACTATGAATACCAGCATTTTCCAAAAAAGGTGGCGTGTTGGGCTTTACCATGCGGATATCATATGTGACTATGTCATCATCAATTCGCGAAATGTACATACCTTTGCTAATCTTTGTGTGGTCAACTTTAAAACTCTCTATTTTATTCATAAAAACACTCCATTAAACTTAATTTACAAAATATCGCCACAAGTTTCTTCTAAATTTTCCAGCCGATACTTGGCATCTCTAACAAAATACTTCTGACTGCTTAATTTTTCTTTGCCACGTAAGTCAATCCTTATATATTCTGTGTTCGCTTGCTGAATCTGCGCATTAGTTGTATCATTGAGCATTATATTTAGAATGTCCTCTATTCGCAATCTAAGCTCTTCATCGTCCACCGGAAAGATTACCTCTACCCGCTTATCGAGATTTCTCGGCATCAAATCGGCACTTCCAATAAATATTTGAGAACTACCCGCACAACAAAATTTATAAATCCGGCTGTGTTCCAAAAATTGACCAACAATGCTCCTCACAGTAATATTTTCACTCACACCAGCAATTCCAGGAATTAAGCAACAAATTCCACGGACAATTAAGTCAATTTTTACACCCGCCACCGACGCTCTATATAAGCATTTTATCATTTCCTCATCCACAAGCGAATTCATTTTCATCGTTATGCCAGCCGGTAAACCTTTTTGTGCATTTTGTATTTCACCCTCTATCATTCGCTCAAAAAAGCTCCTCATTTTTAGTGGTGCTACGATTAAATCACTATATTCCGTAGGTCGAGAGTATCCTGTCAATGCGTTAAACAGCGATGATGCATCTGAACCAAAATTTTCTCGACATGTAAAAAGCCCCAAATCCGTATACACTTTTGCGGTCGAGTCGTTGTAATTACCCGTCGCCAGATGCAGATACCTTTTGATACCATCTTCCTCTTGCCGAACAACCAACAGCACCTTACAATGCGTTTTTAACCCGGAAACACCATAAATCACATGGCAACCCGCTTGCTCTAGCTTTTTTGCCCAAATCACATTATTTTCCTCGTCAAATCTAGCCTTTAACTCCACCAAAACCGTTACTTGTTTACCATTTTCTGCCGCTCTCATTAGCGCCTCAATTATCGGAGAATTGCCACTTACACGGTACAAAGTCTGCTTTATGGCTAACACATTTTCATCATTTGCAGCCTCGCGTACAAAACGCACCACCGCATTAAAACTCTCATACGGATGATGAACCAAGCGGTCTTTTTGTTTAATTGCCTCAAAAATGGACTTGCATCCCCAAAAATCAGCAGGTGGATCTACCGGTGAAATTGGCTCAAATCGTAGCTTATCGCAGTCCTTCAGCTGAGAAAACTTCATTAAAAATGTGAGGTCAAGTGGACCAGACAGCTCATAAATATCGTCCTCTTTTATCGACATCATTTTAACTAAAAATTCTTTAGTTTTTTTGTCACAGCCCTTTAATATCTCTAAACGAACTGGCTCACCTCGCTTCCTTTTCTTTATCGAGCGTTGTATCTCCGTTAATAAATCTTCTGCTTCCTCGTCAATTTCTAAATCTGAGTTTCTAGTAATTCTGAACTGACAGCACGCTTTTATCTTGTGCAACTCGAATAAAATCGGCAACTTCTCTATTACGATGTTTTCCATCAAAATAAAATATTTTTTATCATCTTGGGAAGGTAGCTCCAAAAAACGCGGCAAAATTGATGGTACTTGCACAAGTGCAAAATTAGTCTCGCCCTCTCTAAAAAGTCTTACTGCTAAATTTAGGCTTTTATTTGCGAGGAATGGGAATGGTCGGCTCTTATCAACGGCAAGTGGGGTTAATACAGGAAAAACTATTTTCTCAAAATAATTATCAATAAACTTTTTTTGCTTAGAATCAAGGTCTTTTATTTCTAAAAACGAAATATTTTTTTGCGCTAACGCAGGTTTTAGCGACTTTTTAAAGCACTGATACTGCTTGCTTAAAAAGCGTCGTGTCTTTTCGTTTATTTTTTCCAGCTGCTGTTTTGGAGTAAGACCAGCCGGGTCTTTCTTTTTATAGTTTGAATTAATTTGCTCCATAAGTCCGGCCACGCGCACCATAAAAAATTCATCTAAATTTGAGGCAGAAATCGCTAAAAATTTTGCCCGCTCCAATACCGGATTATCTTTTCGAAAGGCCTCCTCGAGAACCCGAAAATTAAAGTCCAACCAACTTAACTCCCTGTTATTGTAAGGGACCCTTTTTTGATTTTCCATGATGCCCTCCCCAAAAAATTCAGTTATAACAAAGTACTTTTTACTATCAATTTGACTTTTAGCCCAAAAACTTCTTCAAAAAATTCATTGCACTTATCAACTGCCCATTTTTCCAAGTGAACATTTTCATCACTTTCGGCATTAATTACAAGGCTTTCGTCAGATAGCTTAATTTTCATATTTTTAAATTTTTGCTTTTTTGACTTATCCAGAGCATTACATAGCCGAAAAATTGCAACCATCTTCGAAATCATCAACTCATCGTCGCTAGACAGCTTGGCGTATTCGAGGTCATTTTTATTTGGTGTAGTAAACTCGTTGTAGCGCACAATGTTTGCTACCAGGTTAACTTCTTTATCTGTCAAGCCGTAAATATCTAGGTTTTTGATAATATCAAAAGTGCTAATTCGCGGATCTTTTGAGTTAACGTAGTAACCTGCCTCGTGCAAAATTACTGCCAAATCCAACAGCAATTTTTTGTGCTTATCGAGGCCATGCAATTTTTTTAATCTGTCAAAAATTAATGTAGCACATTGTTGTGTAAAATCCACATGAGGTTGGCTAAAGTAAAAGTGATATGACAAAACTTTTGCACAATATGTGGCACTACAACGCACATGTTCCTCAAATTGTCGTTCAACTTTTGGAGATAAAATTTGCTTCATTAAAGCATCCCACAGTTCAACTTTTGGACATAAAATTTTTTTAGCATTCGTCAAGTTTAAAACTTTTGCATACATTGCCAATGCTGTGAAAAGTAAGCGCGCATTTTTTAGACTTATACTATATTTTTCACTAATCGCTCTAGCCGACATGCCCTCAATTTCCTTGTAAAGCTCATCAATTCTGCGCGGATCGATGTCATAAATGTCATCTTTCTCTTCCGCAGCACACAAACTTGCAATAAGATTAACCTCACTGCCCGATATAATCAAATTTTCAATTTCCGACCTATTTATAGGGAACCTAATCCGTCCAATAATCCTATCCAAATACTCCTCAACCACTGTACTAAAATCCGTCGTTTGCTCACTGACTGGCTCTAGCAGTTCATACAATTTCGAAGGTCCCATATTAATATTTTGCGAGAAAAGTATTTTTTTCTTATCATAAAGAGAAAAACCTATACTACCAGCCTCGATGTATGAAATCAATGTTTTGTTCAAATTACCATATTCAGCACTTTGCAATGTATTTAATATCTCAAAGTAAATTAAGCTTTTTTCCGGTCTATCTTCAAGTACACTAATTTGCATATTATTTTGTATTTTAATTTGGTCAATAATATATGCACAATTTTCCGCATCATTAAGCACATCTGAAGCAAAAACCTTGAAATTCTTCACATTATACTCTGCTAAAATTTGTGAGTAATCCTTTAAGATACCCGAAATTTCTCTCAAAGTTTCAAAGCTTATTTTTCTATTGTTAAATATTTCGTGTCCTAATTGTACTTGTCGCTCAAGCCTATCGATATCCACCAGTCGACCATCTTTTAATTTAGATATTCGCAGCTTGACCAACTCCGGCTCTATACTGATAAGTGCCGCTATATTTACATTTCTTTTCTTTTCCAACGCTATTCCCTCCTATATATTAAGTTTTTTCAAAAAACCCTCAAAATAGTCCGGCAAATCACTTTCAAACTCCAAGTACCGTGCAGTCCTAGGATGAACAAATCCTATATACTTGGCATGTAAACATTGACCATTTAGCTCTTTTATAATATGCTTTGGCCCATAAACTGGGTCTCCCGCCACAGGATGTCCAATATAGGCCATATGTACACGTATTTGATGAGTTCGGCCTGTCTCTAATTTTAACCTAAGATGCGTAAATCCATTATACCTTGCCAAAACCGTATAGTGAGTAATTGCCTCCCGTGAGTTTTCTCTTGTTACGGCCATCTTTTTGCGCTCAACTTTGTGTCTTCCAATTGGCGCATCAATTGTACCTTTATCAGCCTTTACACACCCATAAACTACCGCCTCATATTCGCGCGAAAAGGAATGACATTTAATTTGTTCTGCTAAGCTTTTATGCGCAAAATCATTCTTCGCAACAATTAAAATACCGCTTGTGTCCTTGTCAATTCTGTGAACGATCCCCGGCCGAATTGTGCCATTTATACTAGATAAACTCGCTCCACAATGATACATAAGTGCATTAACCAAGGTTCCGCTATAATTTCCCGGCGCCGGATGCACCACCATACCTTTTGGTTTATTCACAACGAGCAAATCCGCATCCTCGTAAACTACATCTAACGGTATATTTTCGGGCTCCACGCAAAGTAACTCTGGCTCCGGCAACTCAACTTGAATCTCTTGCTGCGACTGCACTTTAAAATTTTTATCTGTTATAAATTTATCCCCTACTTTGACACAACGCTCTCTAAGCAATTTTTGTACATACGAACGTGTAAGGTCCTCCACATTTGCAGATATAAATTTGTCTAGCCTCTCCCCTACGTGATTTTCCTCAACTAAAATTTTAATAATCTCACTCACAACATCTGCTCCTAAGTTTTGGCATCTTTATGAAAAAACAGCATGTATATCAACAAAACCACAGTGCCCAAAGTTATACAATAATCGGCAAAATTACATACCGGCGGAAAAAATGACAACTTGATATAATCCACCACATATCCCAGAAACAGTCTATCTATAAAATTTCCTATACCTCCACCAATTATCAAGACTACAGCGTATAACAACATTTTATCAGTCATTTTTTTTCGCTTTATCAAGTAAATAAAAATGGAAATCATAACCATGGCAAAAACGATAAAAAACCATCGCTGATTTTGTAACATGCCGAAAGCCGCACCTCGATTTTCTACATAGGTAATATCAAGCAAATGCGGAATGAGGGTAATATCTTCAGAAAATTTCACACTTGCGCTAACAATATACTTCAAAAGCTGATCTATTGCAACGAGTACAACTATAAATAACGTCATCCACATAACTGTCACCATTTTTTCAACATAAAAAATTGCGGTGTGCCAAGTCGGTACACCGCTTCTCCGATTATAAGTTCAATATAGCTGCGCACCGACTGCAAATGTTCTCGTTTTTACTATTTTTGCCAACAGTATCACTAAAGCTCCAACATCGCTCACATTTTTTGCCACTTGCCCGAGAAATACCCACAGATAAGCCACTTATGCTCTCCGCTGTATAGTCTCCCGTTCCAGTTTTCTCCACATCAACTTGCGAAACTATAAACACATCTTTTAAATTATCCTGCACCGACACAGTAAAGTTATACAAGTCTCCATCGCAATGCAATGTTACCTTCGCCTCTAACGAGGAGCCTATTACTTTATCTTTTCGTGCAATCTCAAGGGCCTTTTGCACCTCGACTCTTATCTCACCGATTTTATCCCAAGTCTTAACAAAATCCTCACTCACACCTATATCAATGCACTCTGGCATCTCGTTAAATAGTACCGATTCAACGTCATCATTGCGTCGGTGAGGCATGTAGCGCCAAATTTCTTCTGTCGTAAAGGCCAATATAGGCGCTAAAAGTTTTGTCATCGCGTTCAAAATCAAGTAAATAGTCATCTGCGCCGCCTTGCGAGTTAGACTATCGGCCGGCTCAACATAAAGTCGGTCCTTGATAATGTCCAGATAGAAATTCGACATATCAACCACACAAAACTTGCGAATACTATGATAAACCTGATGAAACTCGAAGTTCTCATATGCATTTTTTGCCTTCTCGACCAATCTATTTAACTTATCAAGCGCCCACTTATCTACCGGCAAAAGCTCACTTACATCTAGTAAGTCCTCGTCCGGATTAAAGTCATACAGGTTACCCAAGATATATCGTGCCGTATTGCGAATCTTCCGATAGGCCTCCGACAACTGCTTTAATATCTCCTGAGACAAGCGCACATCCGCGTGGTAATCTGAAGAGGCCACCCACAACCGCAAAATATCCGCGCCATATTGGTCAACGATTTTCTGCGGCTCCATGCCATTTCCCAAAGACTTGGACTGTTTTTTGCCCTCGCCATCTACTACCCAGCCATGCGAAATAACCGTCTTATATGGCGCCTTACCTGTCGTTGCAACCGAAGTAAGTAACGAAGACTGAAACCAACCTCGATATTGGTCAGCCCCCTCGAAGTAGAGGTCAGCAGGCCATGAGAGGTTTTCTCTTTGCGCGCAAACCGCTGCATGAGAAACTCCTGAATCGAACCAAACATCCATAATATCGGTTTCTTTACGGAACTTTGAGCTACCACATTTGCAGCATTGTGTTCCCTTGGGCAAAATCTCCTCCGCCGACCGCGCAAACCAGGCATCTGAGCCCTCTTGCCTAAATATCTCCGCAACCTTCAGCATAATATCTTTATCAATGAGCGCCTCACCACAGTCTTCGCAGAAGAATATCGGCAACGGCACGCCCCACTTTCTCTGCCGCGAAATGCACCAGTCTTTGCGCTCGCGCACCATCGAGGAAATTCTATCTTGCCCCCATGCCGGCAACCACTTAACCTTTTTTATCTCCTCAAGTGCGGTATCTTTAAAGTCGTCGATTGAGCAAAACCATTGTTCTGTCGCCCGGAAAATCACCGGATGCTTGCACCGCCAACAGTGTGGATATTGATGCTCCATCCGCTCCGTTGCAAAGAGTGCCCCTATGCTTTCCAAATGCTGTGCAATCGGACGTCCTGCCTTTTCCGTACTAAGTCCCTCAAACTGGCCAGCCTCTTTCGTGAGAATGCCATTATCGTCAACCGGAACAATAACCTCAATTTGCTCATAATTTTGACAAACTTCAAAATCCTCCACGCCGTGACCAGGCGCCGTATGAACACAACCTGTACCAGACTCGAGCGTAACGTGGTCGCCAACGATAACAAGCGATTCCCTCGCCAAGAAAGGATGCTCTGCTGTCATAAGCTCAAGGTCCTTACCAGTTAGCGTTGCAACAACCTCGTAATTCTCCTTACCGGCCTTACTCATGGCTTTTTCCGTCAACTCATTTGCCATAATGTAAAACTCATCATCAGCCTTCACTACATTATAGGTAAAGTTAGGTCCAACACAAATCGCTACATTTCCCGGTAAGGTCCAGGTGGTCGTCGTCCAAATTACAAAGTAAGTTTTGTCTAAATTGATACCTAGCCTCGTCAACTTGCCAAGGTCGTCTTTCACTTTAAATTTAACATAAATCGAATAGCAAACATCATTAGCATATTCAATCTCAGCTTCAGCCAAAGCAGTCTTGCAGTCAGAACACCAATAAACAGGCTTTAGACCTCGGTAGATATGTCCATCGCAAGCCATTTTAGCAAAAACTTCAATTTGCTTAGCCTCATACTCTTTTTGCAAAGTTATATAAGGATTTTCCCAGTCTGCCAAGATTCCTAGACGTTTAAACTGCTCGCGTTGGTCATTTATGTACCCCATGACAAACTCTTTGCATAGCGCACGAAGCTCCATATCGGATATCTCCGAGGAATTACTAACGCCGGCCTTTTTACGTGCTTTAAGCTCTGTTGGTAAGCCATGGGTATCCCACCCCGGGACAAACGGCGCCTTAAAACCAGACATATTTTTATATCTGACAACAAACTCCTGCAAAATGTGATTTAGCGCGTGCCCCATATGAATATTTCCGTTGGCATAAGGCGGACCATTGTGGACTATATACAACGGCTTACCATCGTTTTTTTGCATCAATTTATCGTATATTTTTTTTTCTTCCCACTCACTCAAAAGTGCTGGTTCGGTCTTCGCGAGGCCCGCTCTCATCGGGAAATCCGTTTTGGGCAGATTCAGTGTACCATTGTAATCTTCTGGCATTTATTGTAACTCTCCTTTAAAAAAGTTTATAGGGACTGTGTCTAGTTAAACAGTCCCAAAGGTGATTCATTTGCATCTTTGCTAACGTCATAATCTTCGCCAAATTTTAAGTCCGTAAATTTACTCGACGTGTCGTCAATGTTGCTAGTTTCCTTATTATCAGAAGTAGAACGAATATCCACGACGTTTTGTGCTACATTTTGATTTACTTCTGGCTCAGAAGTTTCTTCTTGCTTAAATTGTTCATTTTGCGCGGGTTCCTCTGGCATGTTTGCCGGAAGCCTATCCTCTGCATTAAAGGAGTTTACTAATTTTAGGTGCTCCTTATACAAGGACAAAATATTCGCACGAAACTCTTTTACAGCTTTTTTCAAATTCAACAAAGTCTCTTTTTGAGCCAAAATTTCATGGTTCGCGGTGTTTACAATGCGCTCAGCCTCACTTTTAGCAGCATTAATAATTTTTTCACCCTCTTTTTTTGCCTCTAGCACAGATAAATCTGCCAATTTTTGAGCACTCACAAGGGCGGTTTTAACACTATCCTCGTCTTGACGATATTGATTAATTCTATCGGCTAAAATTTTAATTTTTTGAGTCAAACTCAAGTTTTCCCGTTGCAATTTCTCATATGAATCCTGCACTTCATCCAAGAAAACATCGACATCTTCCGGCCGATATCCACCGATATTCGTTTTTCTAAATCTAACGTCTTTGATGTCATTAACCGTTAACATAAACTATCCTCCAAAAATATTCCGAATATTATTAGAAATAAACGCCGCTATTTTCAAGTTCATCCAAGAGATCATCGCCCTTTAGCCCCACATTATATGGTGTTATAATGTAAGTATTGGTTGCAACTTTTTTAATCTGCCCACCATTAGCATAAGCCACACCGCTGAGAAAATCAATAATTCTCCTTGCAACATCCTTATTGGTATTTTCCAGGTTCAACACAACCGTGTGCATTTTAATCAGCTCATCCGCAATCGCCCTGGTGTCCTCACCAAAGCGTTCTGGCTTAAACAGCACTACCTGCAACTGAGCCGTCGCATGGATGTTTACCACTTTGTTATTTTGCACAGATGCTCGATTTTGTGTAAATTTTGATTCTTTTTTTGCAGTTATATCTTCATTATTTTCTTGATCGTAGTCATAATCAAATTCATCTTCTGGTGGTGTCCACATATCCTTAAACTTTTGAACTAAACCTGACATAATTTTCAGCCTCCCATAAAAAATTTATATTGTCTCGCTCCAAAAAGAGCGGAACCTACTCTTACAATATTGGCACCGCATTCGATAGCCGTTATGTAGTCCGAAGACATACCCATGGACAAAAACTCCATACTAGTATTATCCATATTTTTGCTTTTCATGTCAACAAATAAATTTCGCATTTTATTAAAATATTGAAAAGCTTTTTGTTTATTTTCACACAGTGGCAAAATCGTCATCAAACCGCACAATTTTATTGCAGGTAATTTTCCGACTTTAAAAATTAGCTCCTCAACCGTACTTTCATCCACACCAAATTTGTGCATATCGTTGCCTATATTAACTTGTAGTAAAATGCTGGTCGATAAATTTTTTTGTTCCGAGATTTTCGAAATTTTTTCCGCCAACTCAAAACTATCGACCGAATGAATCAAATCGACTTTGCCTACAACATCTTTAACTTTGTTCTTTTGCAAGTGGCCGATAAAATGTACCTTCAAATTACTTTTATCTATAGCTTCAAACTTCGATAACAACTCTTGCACACGATTTTCGCCTATATTATCAATCCCATTTTTTATGGCTAGATTAATTATTTCACTTTTCACAGTCTTAGTCGCGGCTACTAAAGTTATATCTTCCGGCGATTTGCCCGCCTTTCTTGCCGCAACAGCTATGTTATACTTGATTTTTTCAATATTTTCTCTCAAAAAGCACTCTTCATCGTACAAACTTTCCGTCATACAAGTTTCTTCCCTTCACAACAATCTCATCGTACTCTTTTATTGTACTATCTGAGAAAAGCTTTGAGCGCTCTGGATTTACATTGCAAATAACGTAATCACTCGTCGAAAAAATGATATCGACTTCCTTAAAAACAATTTGCTTACCATTTAGCACGTAAACCCCTTTAACAAGCTTCTCCTCGACTTTTTCTTTACCTGTTTCTTCGTCTATAACCGAACGCTTTAAAGTTGCCTCATGTATAGCACGTTTGTTTACCGAAAGGCCTTTATACTCTGCAAGGTTAATTTTTATAGGCTCCTTGCGAATAGTTAAAATATTATCATCGATGTAATCGCACTGCAAAACCACCGCAGCCATAGCATTTTTATCCGCTTGATTAATCGCCACAATTTGAGCACCTATCTTATTCGCGCTAACAAGAGGCATGGTTAACGTAACCTGCTGCCCCACGCTCATATGTAAAACGTCGTCTCTTTTTAAATTGCAAACTACATACCAATTAGAATCCGTTATCAGCTTCGCTTTGTTATCATTTTCGCCGCTAGCATCGTTGCCAAGCAATGCATCCACTTCTTCAACTGTAATATTTTTTACATTATCATAGTTAAAGGCGTGCTCATAGCCATCAATTTTTCCGATAAAATACCCGGCCTCCTGAGCTAAAATTGTTCTGGACACCTTATCGATTTCAGTATTTATTTGAGTTAATTCGCCTTTTAGTTTTGAGAGCTTATCTGATAACTCTAAACTTTGCCCTGTCACTAGTTGTCGCTCGTTTAACAAGTATAAAATTTTCTCTTTACATTTGGGCAACTCATCAAAAGCATCGTCGTTAACATTTTTAAGCAAACCATTCAGCTCTACATATGCTTGTTGACTCATAGCTTTTGGCGTCGTCGAAAGAGCAACGCTAAAATTATTAAGACTCTCTAAACGTTTTATTTCCGTCTCAATAGCGTTAGCTTTTTTTCTCAGCAAACCTTGTTGTTCCGAAGCATAAACTTGCGCAACCCTACCATTTTTTGAAACTTTTTCAGCATCATTCAGCGTAAAATTTACATACCCATTTACATCAGTTGGAATATCCACTTCGTTGCGTATTATGTAGGCCTTAGCATCAATCGAATCGAAAGTCTGGGCAACATAAGCCGTTTCGGTTTTTATGCTCGGGAAAACCAGCACATAAAGATGATATAAAACATAAAAAATCGCCGCTGTTGCCAAACATACACATGTAAATTTTTTAATAGCTTTTCCCTTCATTGTGACATCCTTTAAGTTTATTTGACAAAATATTATATCGCTAATTTTAGGCGCGCCTCCATTCGATATCTTCCTTTAAGTCCAGCCTCGCGGCGCGACGGCAGCGCAGCACGGATAGGAGTACTTCTAATGTTTATATACATCTATCAAATCTATACAAAATCTTATAATATCTTCAAAACTTGAATACTCATCCATATAAACCCAGTTTATTCTTTCATCTCGTCGCAACCAAGTTAATTGTCTTTTGGCATAGTGACGAGTTTGCATTTTTAAGTTCTCAACAGCCCTCTCAAGCGTACACTCGTTACAGAAATAGGGTTTAAACTCTTTATAGCAAATTGCATTCATCGCGGTTTTACTGCAGTTGGAGGATAAAATCTTTTTCGCCTCATCCAGTAGACCCTTCTCGAGCATTTTATCAGTTCGGGAGTTAATTTTCTCATACAAAAGGTCTCTATTTCGGTACTTTAAGCCAATCATCAAGGGTTCATAGGGAGACGTTTCTTTCTTGGAGTTAGCTATGTGCTGAGTCATCGTAATGCCTGTAAGCTTGTACACCTCTATTGCACGTATGATTCTTAAGGTATCGTGAGGATGTAACTTTTTTGCGGACTCCTCATCAAACTTGGACAACTCTCTAAGTAACGCTTCTGCGCCTTCTTTTTCTAATCTTTTCTTTAAGTTTTCTCTCAACACGGGATCAGATTTTTGCTCAGCAAAGCTAGTTCCATTAAGCAAAGAATTAATATATAATCCCGTTCCGCCCACCACAAATGGTAGCTTCCCTCTAGCACGTATGTCAAGGATTTTCTCTTTGGCTAAGGCTACATACTCTGCGACACTAAATTCCTGGTTCACATCCAAAAAGTCAAGCAAGTGGTGTGGCACTCCCTGCATTTCAGCTATAGTTGCTTTAGCAGTCCCAATATCCATACTTTTGTAAACTTGTGTAGAGTCGGCCGAAATAATCTCGCCATCAACACGTTTGGCTAGTTCAATCGATAAGCGTGTTTTTCCGCTCGCCGTAGGTCCAACAATCGCAATAACCTTAATTTTTTTCATGTCATTACACCCTACCAAAACGTTTTTCTAACTCATATTTTTTCATTGAAATAGCAACAGGTCGACCATGTGGGCAATATTTTGGGTCTTCTTTAAGTATCCTTTGCACCAAGGCTTGCATCTCTTCTGGCTTTGTTTCTTTCCCCGCCTTAATCGCCGCCCGACAAGCAATATTCTCCCAAAGCCACTGCTCGTAGTCACTCTGAATATTCTTTCGGTGCTCCAAGATATAATTAGCCATCTGCACAACGATGTCATTTATGTATACATTCTCAAGGTACGACGGCGCTGCGCGAACAATAACCGTAGCGTTACCGAAGTCACTGATATCAAATCCCGAGTCGGTAAATATATCCATATTGTCGATAATCGCAATATACTCGTCCTTGCTCAGCGAGACCACTATTGGCTCCAAAAACAACTGCGACACCGGCGCCATTTTTCTAGATTTTAGCTCTTCAAAAATCATTCTCTCGTGCGCCGCATGCTTATCGATTAACACCATCTCAGAATTGTTTTTTTCAACAATAATGTAAGTATTAAAAATTTCGCCTCGTATTTTAAAATCCAAATCATCACCTAGGCTCATGGTTAACTGTTGTGGCTGAATTTCTGGCGGCTCTATTTTGGTAGGCACAATGGGTTCTTTTTCTTCTTTTTTTCTCTCCAAAAGCTCACTTTTTACCCGAGTTACTTTTTCAAGTACTTTTTCGGCAAGCACCTCTTTTATCGTGTTACTTCTCTCTTGTAATGACTCAACTTTTTGCTCTACAGGTTCTTCAAGGCTTTTTGCGTATAAATTTTCGACCTTCTTTGGCACAAAAATTTCTGGGCTTTCCTCGACCTGAGTTAATATTTCCTTGGCGCGCTCTGCTTTAAGTTCCAATTTCATCTGCTCAACGGGCTTCTCAAAGGTTATCGGTGCTTTTATCTCAACCTTATGGACTGGTACTACTTGCGGACGAGGCTGAGCTGATATTTTTTCCACCTTATTTGCAAACAAGGCAGACTTATCTCCGCTGAGCAACGCCGTCTTTACTCCATGATACACCGCATCAAATATTGGTTTCTCATCGACAAATCGAACCTCAACCTTTGCCGGATGCACATTTACATCCACCGTGTCAAATGGTATCTCGATGTACATAACGCACGACGGAAATTTTTGAACCATAATCGAGCCCTTAAACGCTTCTTCCAAAGCTGCCATCGCGGTTCTACTTTTAACGTATCTATGATTGATAAAAAAGTGTTGCATACTCCTTGAGGCCCTTGGTGACGATGGTTTACTGATGTAGCCGCTAATTTTCACACCATTGAGCTTATAGTCCACCTCCATGAGCGACGAAAAAAATTCCTTTCCGTACACAGCATAAATCGCAGAGCCAACCTTACCGTCACCCGGAGTATTCAGCTCAAGTTTATTTTCGCGAATAAATTTAAACGCAATCTCCGGGTGCGACAAAGCAATTCTATCGAGAATTTTCGCGATAGCACTACCCTCCGAGCTATCCTTCTTTAGAAATTTCATTCTAGCCGGCACGTTATAAAAAAGGTCTCTCACAACTATAGTTGTACCCTCTGCGCAACCGCACTCCTCAAATAGAGTTTCGTCGCCACCTTCAATTTTATAACGAACTCCAGTAGCTTGCCCACTTGTTCTGGTCACTAACTCAACTTTGGAAACAGCACAAACCGAAAACAAAGCCTCACCACGAAACCCCAACGTCGCGATATTGTTAAGGTCATCTTCGAATTTTATTTTACTCGTTGCGTTTCGCAAGAAGGCATTTTTAACATCATCTTTCTCGATGCCACAGCCATTATCCGTGATACGCATATAAGTTACGCCACCGTTTTTTATCTCCACGGTAATAGCAGTCGCTCCTGCGTCAATTGAGTTTTCCACAAGCTCTTTTATCACAGAGCTAGGCCGCTCCACGACCTCACCGGCTGCTATCAACTCCGCAACATGTTTGTCAAGAACATTTATTTTTCCCATATACAAGTCCCTCTAAAAATTACTTATGCAAATACCAAATATCATCAAACACTAGGGCGCCGCGAGGCGCCGAATGCCCCAACGGGGCCTTCGGCCACCCCCAAACTCAAATTTATTGAGTTTGGGGGTACAACGAAAATAAATAAAAATTTATTTTCGTTGGCCTCGCGGCCGCGACGGCTAAGGCAAAAAAAACGCAAAGAACTGTAAGTTGGGCACTCCCTACTTTTTCAGCAAACTAACAAGTTCAAACAAGGTACCCATGGCTTCAATTGGAGTAAGCGTATTAACATCGACTTTTTGTAGTTTCTCAAGAACTTCCTTTTGCACTTGCGCTATACTGTCATCCTGCAAACCCTCAGGTTTATCCTCGCATTTTGTAACTTCCACATTCGTCACAAAACTTCCACTTTCAATATCTTTCAAAATCACCTTAGCGCGCTCGATAATCCACTCCGGAACCCCTGCTAACTTTGCCACTTCTATTCCAAAGCTGTCGTCCGTACCGCCACGAACAATCCGTCGCAAAAAGGTAATATCATCCCCACGTTTTTTCACCGCAATGTTATAATTTTTAACTCCCGGCAATAAATTCTCCAGCTCAATCAACTCATGGTAGTGAGTAGCAAATAAAGTCTTCGCACCAAGTTTTTCTCTATCTGCCACAAACTCAATCACAGCACGCGCAATACTCATTCCATCGAAGGTAGAAGTACCGCGACCAATCTCATCTAAAATAATTAAGCTTTTTGAGGTTGCCGAGTTCATAATCTGCGCAACTTCCATCATCTCAATCATAAATGTCGATTGCCCACTTGCAAGGTCATCCGAGGCTCCAACGCGTGTAAAAATACTCTCAACGACGCCAATTTCCGCATATGAGGCCGGTACAAAGCAGCCGATCTGAGCCATCAAAACAAGGATTGCCACTTGACGCATATATGTAGATTTTCCAGCCATATTAGGGCCTGTGATTACAGAAATCATGTTGTCGCCAGTGTCTAATGTTACATCATTCGGCACAAACATTGATTCCTTTGTCAAAGCCTCTACAACTGGGTGACGCGAATCTTTTAGCACAATTTTATCTGTGTCGTTAACAATTGGTCGCACAAACCTGTTCTCATATGAGGCCGTTGCAAAAGACAGCAGTACATCCAAATTAGCTATAGCCTTGGCCGTTTTTTGAACTCGATTTAAGTTTTTTGCCACGTGCTCTCGAATTTTACAAAACAGCTCATACTCTAACTGCATCGAGCGCTCTTTTGCACCTAGCACACGACCCTCAATTTCTTTTAACTCCGAGGTAATATAACGCTCACAATTCGACAAGGTCTGCTTACGAATGTAGTCCTCTGGCACTTTATCCTTAAAAGAGTTTGACACTTCAATAAAGTAACCAAACACGCGATTGTATCCAATTTTCAATTTTGGAATGCCCGTGCGATTTTTTTCTTTAATCTCGAGTTCCGCCATTACATCTTTGCCACTAGTCATGTCTCCGCGCAATAAGTCAATCTCCTTGTCGTAACCTGGCTTTATAATTGCGCCCTCTTTAACCGAAATAGGCGGTTCCTCCACGATGGAATCGTCAAGTAATTTTTGGATGTCTTCAAGCGCGTCTATATTTTCATTTATCTCCACCAAAAGGGAGGATTTTACATCTTTAAGCGTATCCTTAATTGTCGGAAAACGCGAAAAAGTATAACATAATGACCGTAATTCTCTTGCATTGGCCGAGCCATAAACAATTCGAGTCATTAAGCGTTCCAGGTCATACACACCACGAAGTTGTTCACGCAATGTATCCATTAAAACTATGTCCGAGAAAATTTCATCAACTGCATCTTGTCGCCGATGTATCTCAGAAACGTTAAGTAGCGGTTGCTCTATGTAGGTCTTTATGAGACGCTTACCCATTGCTGTTCTTGTTTTATCGAGCACCCACAATAATGAGCCTCTTTTTTCCTTGTTGCGCATAGTTTCGACTAACTCTAAATTTCTACGGGTAGTTAAATCTAGTCGCATAAAATTATTCTCGCTATATACGTTTAACGTGTTAATACGCTCTAGGCCGATTTTTTGCGTTTCTTTTAGGTACTCAAACAAAACAGCCAGTGCAATTACAAGAGCTCCCTTATCTGCCAGCGAAAGTTCATCCAGAGACTTGTTTGTCAATTGCTTGCTAACCGTTTGCGTACACTCAAAAAAGTTAAAATCGTCTTTCTCTTTTATCTCCACCGTACATTTTAGCTTATCACTAACAAACTGCTGAAACGCCTTAAACTGGCCCATATCGCCGCTTACAACAATTTCCCGCGGACTAAATTTAGACAATTCATTTATGGTTTTGCGTTCTACATCCTCGCCCGCTAACAATGTAGCCGATAAGTCTCCAGTTGAAACATCGCAAAAACAAATTCCAATATCGTCGTTACTCAAAAACATCGAGCAAATATAGTTATTTTTCGACTCATCGAGCATAGTTCCCTCTATGACAGTACCTGGCGTAATGACTCGAGTAATTCCGCGCGTCACAAGACCTTTACTCGACGGGTCAGTTAACTGCTCACAAATTGCAATTTTGTAACCCTTGTCCACCAGCCTTGCAATATACCCTTCACAACTGTGGTAAGGCACGCCGCACATAGGCGCACGCTCCTCCAAGCCACAATCCCTCCCGGTAAGCGTAATTTCAAGTTCCTTCGACACCAAAAGCGCATCGTCAAAAAACATCTCATAAAAGTCGCCCAACCTAAAGAACAAAATCGAGTCCTTACATTGTTCTTTCAGTTCAAAATATTGCCTCATCATAGGAGATAATTCAGCCATTTTACGTCCTCCTTATTCTACATCACCATAGGCACTCAATGGCAACCAGAACAGCCAGAACAATCTCCGTTGCAACTAGAACCTACAAAGTCAACCGTCTGCGGATTTTCGCCATTCGCCGCACCCATTATTATCGTATTAATTTGTTGCATTAGCGTATCAAACTCCGCCTTTGCCCCATTATATTTTAACATATTTTCATTGCTCATTATAGCGTTATAACAAACTTTCAATTCCTCGTTTAGCTTCTTAACTTTTTCCTCGTCGCGCTCAGTTTTAGAAATCTCATGACTTACACTCATCCTTTTTAAGTTGAATTCTCCGATAAGCGTTTGTAAATCTTCATCGGCATCATTTACCTGCTCCGCCATTCTAAATGCTATATATCTGTCATCCTCTTGTATCTTTTTGCCCAGCTCTCGCGCTAACTCAATAATATCCATACTAACTCTCCTTACATGCCTATATAGACAAAAGTGCTATACCGCAGAAGGGGGCCGCGAGGCGGCTCCATTAATGGAGCCACGCAGCACTCTCGAGTGCTGCTAACATAAGAACCTCAACCAATGAGGTTCTTATGGCCTCGCGGCCCCGCTGATAGCAAAAAGCTAAGCACTTTTGTCTCTCATTTAAACTATCTCACCTTTTAAAAACCAATTTTGAACGCTGTTAATTTTGACATTTGCAAACTTTCCAATTAAAGACTCATCTCCAGGCAAATCCACAATGATATTCCCTTGCGTCCTAGCAGTTAAGAAACCAGACTTCGCGGCTTGACCTTCTATTAATACTCTAACTATTTGTCCCAAGTATTTTTGACATTGTTTTTCCGAAATTTCATTTTGCACTTGTAAAAGCTCTTGAAACCACTTTGATTTTTCTTCATAAGGAACGGGGTCATCCATTTTTGCCGCTGGCGTACCGACTCTTTTCGAATAAATAAATGTAAACAGTGAATTAAACTCGACCTCTTTTATAAGGCTTAACGTCTCACAAAAGTCCTCGTAAGTTTCGCCTGGAAAACCAACAATCACATCACTTGTAAGCGAAATCCCCGGTATTTTTTCTTTTATGTAACGAACTATCTCCAAATATTTCTCGCGAGTATAGTGACGATTCATCTGTTTTAAAATTCTATTACTGCCTGACTGAAACGGCAGATGCAAATGTTTACAAATATGATTTCCTTTAGCCATCACATCTATTAGCTCTCTAGTTGCATCTTTTGGATGAGATGTCATAAATCTCAGCCAGTAGTCACCCTCTATATTATCTACGCGTCGTAGAAGCTCTGCAAAATTTATTCTTTCTGGCAAGTTTTTCCCATATGAGTTTACATTTTGACCTAAGAGAGTTATATCTTTGTAACCTTCGCTCACTACTTGAGAAAACTCAGTTATGATTGCACTCGAAGCTCTACTTCTTTCTCTGCCACGAACATACGGTACAATACAATACGAGCAAAAGTTATCACAACCATACATTATCGGCACAAAAGCTTTTAAAGCACCTTCGCGTTTAATTGGCAAATCTTCATGGACAAGTTTGTCATCTAAGCCTTGTCGAAAAATCCGAGCATTCTCCAGTAAGACTTCATAAAGAAGTCGCGGGAGCAAATGAATCGCATTCGTACCAAAAACCAAATCTACAAAAGGAAAACTCCTCTTTATTTGTTCTGCCACATGAGACTGTTCCATCATACAGCCGCACAAAGCTATAATCAAATTTGGATTTCTCTTTTTTATCGCTTTTAATGCACCGATGTTGCCAAACACTCTATCCTCAGCATTTTCTCTCACCGCGCAAGTATTAAAAACAATAATATCTGCAGTTTCACTTGTCTGAGTAAACTCACAGCCAACCTCTGCCAAGATTCCTTTAATTTTTTCTGAATCCGACACGTTTTGTTGACAACCATACGTTCGCACAAATGCTTTTATATTTTCTCCAAACCTCTGTCTCAATAAAGTTTTTAACAAATCTCTGTAATCCTCATACTGGCGTCTATCATCTAAAAGCATTTTCAAATTATTCTCTCCTAAAAATCATCTATATAGATATTTTAACGCCTTTACTATGATATTTTCAACGGTAATATCAACAAGGAAAGCCCTAATCACGCCGCGAGGCACCGAAGACCTCAACGAGGCCTTCGGCAAACCCACACTCAACTTTGTTGAGTGTGGGTTCACAAAGAAAATAAACATTTATTTTCTTTGGCCTCGCGGCCATAGCTGAGCAAAAAAAATCAGCACTCAGATAAAGTGCTGAACTTTCTAAAAAAAGATATTAAAACAATGAAAACAATAGTTTAACTAAAGAAACAACGAAGTTTACACCACCCATAGCTATTATCAAAAATGGTGATATAAGTGTTTTTATCCCCATTGCAACTAGCATAAGCGAAAATTTCAGTTCTTGTTTACAGCGTGCTCTTTTTTGCTCTTTTCCCTCTAACTTTTTAGCTTTATCAAATTTACTTTTCTGTTCTTTATTTGCATGTTCATTTGCCTCAAGCGCTTTAAGCATATCTATCACGGCCGCATCGACATTTAAAGAATCGGTATCTCCGGCAGGCACTTTGTCTTGTTGAGATAACGTGTTTCCTTCTTCAGGTTTACTCTCATCAGCTTTACAAATAACGCCATTCATTCCAAATCCAACAGACAAAACCAACAAACTAGACAACAATTTTTTCATAAAAATTCCTCCTCAATAATTTATCAAGTTTATTATAACATAAATATATTATAAAAACAATATAAATAAAATCATTTTTTATTTTTTGTCATTTTGCCGTAACAATATCTTTTAAAAATTGAATTACTATAAAAAACACATCATTTTGGACAAACAAAAAGCAGCGCACAATTTCATGCACTGCCATTTCTATTTGAAAAATTTATTTACTTGCGATTAAAAATCGACATTATATCGTAAAAAGTATCGTCGTCATCATCAAAATTTGCAGCCTGTCCAGCTCTTGTTTCTGTACGGATAGTGTCAGTGGTTTCGCTTTGGGATATACTGCTTTGGCCGTTTAAACCGGAAGTAATTGGATGTTTCTCATTTTTATTGTTCGTAAATTTCCCGGCATAAGCTAACTTCGTGCTAGACTCCGGAACATGTATATCAGAAAAACCAGTAGCAATAACAGTAACGCTCATTTCGTCATCCATATTCTCATCGAAAGCCGCACCCCAAATAATGTTAGCTTCTTGGTCAGCCTGCTCTGCAATCATCGTCGAAGCAACCTCAATCTCATCAAGACCGATATCCGGCGACGAAGTAATATTTATAATGACACCTTTTGCACCATTAATAGCCGTCTCAAGAAGCGGACTTGAAATCGCCATATTTGCAGCAATCTCTGCTTTGTCTTTTCCAGAAGCTCGTCCAACGCCCATATGTGCATAACCAGCGTCTTTCATAACAGCTGTTACGTCTGCAAAGTCCAGATTTACAAGTCCCGGCAACAAAATCAAATCCGATATGCTCTGAACACCTTGACGTAAAACATCGTCCGCAACAGAAAACGCGTTTAGTAATGTAATTCTTTGCTCGCTTGCATATTTTAATCGCTCATTTGGAATTATTACCAAAGAATCCACATGCTCACGCAAATTAGCGATTCCGGCCTCTGCCTGCTCCATTCTTCGTTTGCCCTCAAACGCAAATGGTTTTGTGACAATTCCGATGGTTAAGATGCCTTTTTCGCGTGCAATTTGAGCAACAACTGGCGCTGCACCAGTACCAGTTCCTCCACCCATTCCAGCGGTAATAAACACCATATCGGTTCCACTTAGCGCCTCTGCAATTTCCTCCCGGTTTTCCTCCGCTGCCTTTTGACCTATCTCTGGCTTTGAGCCAGCACCTTTACCATGGGTAATTTTTTCACCAATTTGAATTTTTTGTGAAGCTTTTGACCTTTGCAATGCTTGATGGTCTGTATTAATTGAAACAAAATCAACACACTTTACGCCAGCCGATACCATTCTATCCAGCGCATTTCCGCCGCCACCACCAACTCCTATAACCTTAATTTTTACTATGCTATCAAAATCATTTCCCAGCTCAAATGCCATTTAAAAACCTCCAATTTAGAATGATTTTTATTTTTAAATTAAAACTTAATATAACTCCAATTATAATATAACACAATAATGTATAAAAGACAATATAGATGCTAAAATTTATTTCTTTTTCCGCACAAAAAAATTTTTTACATAGATTCTTCCTCAGAAATTTTGCTCGAATAAAAAAGTATCTAATCTTTTGGCGTAAAATACGACCGATTCTCCTTAGAAATCTCAGACAAATCCAGCTCTCCAACCTCTGCTGCACCTAATTTATTATTTATAATTTCCGCAGCTGTTCTTATTTTGTAGTCCATGTTCTCGTAAAAACCAAAATTTATTTTTATGCGATTGTCATAATGCACCACTAAACTTGAACTCAACCTAAAATCTATACCAGTCATTTTTGAAAGATTATGCTTCGTCATTTGCTCAATAATGTCTGAAATTCGCGACTCATTGGTTTTATCTGCAAAGACCACCTTAGACCCCACTTCATATGATTCTAACTCTAACCCTTGCAGCAAAATCAAATTCTCATTATGCACATCCGAGATGCTTAAAACCTTGCCCTTATTGCTAATCGAAACAAAATTTTCATCCACTTCCACGTCAAAGGCCTTCATCGCGCGCTTGATGTCTATAACAAGTTTGCCTGGAAATTTTTTATGTACTGTCACCTCGTCCACTTCTGGCAAGTTGTTTTCTAACTTTTGACTTAATTGCTCTGCGTTAAGCAAAAACAGGTTGTCTCCCACCTTAACACCACTTTGCTCAATTACAACTTGCGACTCATAAATTTCATCACCTTGTATAATTATCTCCTTGATGCTAAAAAGCACCGTTGACGACAACAACAAACACACCACAGAAATACCGCAAAATACCGCCGCATAAGTTAACACACGCCATATACGATAGCTAAATATCCCACTTACACTTTGAGTCCGTCGCCACTTTCTTGGTGTGTTTGTATTTCTTTTTATCTTCGGCTCTTTTCTTTCGTCTTTTTTCTTCATAAGTTTAAACCTTTCTTATATTCGCTCCTAATTTTTTTAAATTCCATTCTAAGTTCTCATAGCCTCTATCAAGATGCTCAAGGCCCTCAACTGTAGTTTCTCCCTCAGCCAACAACCCTGCAATAGTCAACGCCGCTGCTCCCCTTAAGTCTTTTGCTTGCAAATTGTCGCCACGCAGGCTTTGTGCTCCTCGCACAATTGCAGTTTTTCCCGAAACTTCTATATTTGCACCCATCTTTATAAGCTCTTCAGCATGCTTATATCGATTCTCAAATATGTTCTCCACAAACGTTGTCTCGCCCTTCGCAACGGACGCTAGTACCATAAACAAAGCTTGAGCATCAGTCGGAAAACTTGGATATGGCGCTGTTATAACCTCACCTAATGCTTTCAAGTTGCCGTCAGAAACAACCCTCACAAAGTCTGTCCCGACAATAACACGGCATCCGCTTCGTCGAAGCACCTCAACTATACTCTGCAGATGGCTCGAGTCAAGCTTGTCAACGATTACATCTCCACCCACACACGCCACTGCCACCATAAACGTCGTCGCAACAATCCTGTCCGGAATTACATCGTGCTCAGCTCCCAGCAAACCGTCAACGCCTTCAATCTCAAGTCGAGTCTCCCCCGCTCCGCTAATTTTAGCACCACACTTCGTCAAAAAATTGCACAAGTCGCTAATCTCCGGTTCTCGCGCTGCATTGTTGATAACAGTTGTCCCCTTTGCTAACACTGCAGACAAGATTACGTTCTCCGTAGCTCCCACACTAGGAAATGGCAAGTCTATTTTTGCACCTCGAAATCTTCCATCAACCGCACAAGTTAAAATGCCATCACAGCAATCCACTCGCAAACCCATCTTAGAAAGTGCCTCTAGATGCAAATTTATCGGGCGAGGCCCTAACTCACAACCACCAGGTAAACAAAGTTCAACTCTACCAAGTTTCGCAACAACTGCACCTAAAAAAAGTATCGACGAACGCATTTTAGACATCATAGCTTTCGAAATTTTATATCCATATGCGTTTGATGTGTCTATCTTCACACTGCTTTTGCCCCTCGAGACACCTGCACCCAGACTTGCTAAAATATCGAGCGTTGCACTCACATCTGTCAAGTTCGGACAATTGTTTATCCCACAAGCACTATCACATAAAAGCGTTGCTGTTAGTATCGGTAAGGCGCTATTTTTCGCCCCTTGAACCGCCACTTTCCCTGACAATTTTTCGGTGTGATTTATTACAAACTTATCCACCTCTCCACCCCTTCTAGCACGTATATCATCATCTTTTCATTGATGTCATACTATGCCCAAAGCAGTGCTTGTGTGAGGCCTTTTTAGAATATCCTGTATCAGGTTTGTCACAACTTCTTCGCCACCGGCCGCGCCGCGAGGCGCCGAAGGCCACTATG
>JAZQHA010000110.1:0-2524 GCA_045540315.1 Acutalibacteraceae bacterium
GCAAGGCACAGGGCCGTGGTGGCAAGGATTTTGTGGAACGGGGGCATGGTCATACTTAGCGATTATTACTACTAAATTAACTATTTTGTAGATAATATGTAATTACCAATTTTTACGGAATTCGATGTATTTTACACCTAATTGCCTTAAGTAGGATGCAAATTCTTCGTCTCCTCTGTCTATGTAAAAGTTCAAGATATTCACCTTACCATCGTAAGCTGTAGCATGGATGTCGGCACCGTGATTGATGAGCATCCTCACGATATTCTCTGTTCTAACATGGTCACCTCCATGAGTCCATACGCCATAAGGGCCCCATAATAAGGGAGTGAAGGCTGCATTGTTTTTTATCTCGGTATGTACGTTACATGTTTCCAGTAGATACCCACAGGCTTCTTCATAGCGATTCTGGACGGCATAATGCAAAGGGGTATGCCCCAAATTGGAAGTTTTGTTGAAGTCTGCGCCATAATCTTTAAGCACTTGCAGGACATAAAGTCCCCGGTGATGGTTACCCCACGCACCAAGGCATGCCATATGGGCTAATGTTATTCCGTTTGCCTTATTTATTATCGCATTAGGATCTGCTCCGGCTTTTAGCAAAAGAGAAACATCTCCTACCGGATTATTGAATTCAAAGGCTTCATTCAAATAAGACACATATTCATCTTCCGTAATTCCATAATGATGATAAAGGTATGCCTTCGCCTCAGCTGAAGTCATTTCGGCTACCTGATTTTCCGTTATGTAAAAATAGCCATAACGAGTATTTTGACATGAAACAACCCACAAGGATACACTTAAAAGTGAATACAAATACATTCTGAGCGTTGGCATCATTGTAAATTAATCAGATAAACATTTTCCCACCCTAGATATTAATTATTTCAACAAAAGTCGCCCCTCGGCTTCGGTCAGGACGCGCATTTGTTGAATAGCGATTTTGTTGAGTTTCTGCAGGCGCTCAGGCTGACTCATGCCGGATTCAATGAATACAGCATTCAGGTTTTCCATGTTGGAAAGACAAATCAGCTCATTTACAGTAGCGTAGTCTCGTATGTTGCCGGGCAAAGAAGGATTGTTGCGTCGCCATTGCTGAGCGGTCATGCCAAACATAGCAACATTGAGAACATCTGCTTCATTGGCGTAAATATAACTGGCCTGTTGGGCACTTACAGTTGCCGGAATCAGGTTTTGTTTAATGGCGTCTGTATGAATGCGATAGTTGATTTTTGTAAGTTCTCGTTTGGCAGACCATCCCAGCTTCTCTTGCTCTGCTGATTTTAGCTTTTGGAACTCCTCAATCAAATAAAGCTTGAAGGCAACGCTGATTGCAGTGCCGAACTCAAATGCCAAATCCCGCACAGCGTATGTACCACCATAACGACCTTTACGAACCACTAAACCGATAGCATTAGTCTTTTCCACCCAGTCCGAGACACTCATCACAAAGCTGGGTAAACCGGCTTGTGATTTAAAGTGGTCAAATTCGACCACTTTAAAATCCGGGTTATGGATAATCTCCCATGTTCCCAGGAGTTCTATTGTATAGCGGTTACGTATCCAGTTTTTGATGACATCGGCGGCGCGTGCATCATCTGTGCGGGCATTTGCCATATCTGTCAGGGAAATGTAATCCTGCCCATCAACAGAAATGATGGAAATCTCATTCTGCAATACGTTCAGCTTAGCCATAAGGCAATTATACACGTTTCATCGTTCGCTTCAAGTACAATTGCAGAACGCATAAAATACTAACACGTCTAAAGCTGTATTTCATTTTCCATGACCTCTTACAAGCGATGTGACAGTTTCCCAAATTGTGAAGCAGTTTTCATAAAACGCCTATATCCAATATATTATAATGTGATTCCATATTTGCTTGGGCTGAACGTAGGAAAAACGAAAAAAGCGAATTCCGGGCTCAATTTTCCCACGCTGAAGCGCTTGTCACGCCATAGCTCCGAAGGAGCGACGGCGGAAGTGCGGAAGCGGGCAAACTACCGTGGCGTAATACATGCGGTAAAAGCAAAACACAGCAATGCTAATGTCAGGCTCTCATTTCTACTACGTTTACATTCTGCGTGATGTCGCTACCGGGAAACATCACTACACAGGCGTGACGCATGATTTGCATGAACGCCTAGCTATGCACAATGCAGGGCACGTCCCCCACACCTCCAAATTTGCACCATGGTATATTGAAACAGCTATCGCTTTTCGTGACAAAGAAAAAGCCTTTGCATATGAGCGATATCTCAAAACAGGTGCAGGCAGAGCATACGCTATTAAGCATTTTTGATTTTCAATACCTACGCGCGCTTAGGTATAGCAGGGGGCTTCGCTAAAGCTACGCCCACCCTAGTACTCGCAAGCCCCGCCCCCGCCCCGCCGGGCGCAAAACGGTTCCAAAAGCCCAAAAAGCCTACTTGTCGCGGCGAAGGGCGCAGCCCGAAGACGGAAGCATGCCTATCTGTCGCGGCGTAGAAAGGAGGGCGCAAGACCGAACTCGAAGCCGGAAGCC
>JAZQHA010000111.1:0-22469 GCA_045540315.1 Acutalibacteraceae bacterium
CTTTGGGGCCTTCGGCCAGTCCCAAGCCCAACTTTGTTGAGCTTGGGACCACAACGAAAATAAATATTTCTTTTCGTTGGCCTCGCGGCGCGAGCGGCAAGACTTGAGGAGAGATATCAAATGGAACGTCTCTCTAAATTACAAGCCCGCCATTTGGACTTAGAACTTGTCCGGTTATAAACTTCGAGCTCTCGGATGCCAGGAACAAAATAGCTTCAGCAATGTCCTCACAGGTACCGATGGTGCCGAGTGGGGTTTGTTGTTTTAGACGCTCAATAATTGTCGGCTCAATTTTGCGGTTCATCTTGGTATCGATAACGCCGGGAGCTACAGTGTTGACGTTTATATCACTCGGACCAACTTCTTTAGCGAGTGCTTTTGTAAAGCCGATAACAGCTGCTTTAGATGCAGAATATGGCACCTCACAAGAAGAACCCATAATGCCCAGCACCGAAGAGACATTAACGATTTTGCCATAATGGTTGTGAATCATACTCTTAAGGGCAATTTGAGTGCAATTAAAAATTCCCTTCATGTTAACGTCGAAGATTTTATCCCACTCGGACTCAGTGACGTCCGTGAAAAGCTTTTGAGATTCGATACCCGCGTTATTAACGAGAATGTGTACATCGCCAAAGGTCTTGTTTATAATTTCGAACATTTGCTCTACTTCGGTTCTATTGGCGACATTCGCCTTAACGGCGATAACGTTGCAGCCCTTTGCAGTTAAATCGTCGACAAGAGTTTGAGCCTCTGCCGCTGAGCTATTGTAATTTATTATGACATTGTAGCCTTTTTCTGCAAATAATGCAGCGGTTGCGCGACCGATTCCATGTGAGGCGCCGGTGACCAAAACAGTTTTTTTCATACTAAAAATGCTCCTTTATAAAATACTCAACAGTATTATATCAAAATGAGGAGCTAATTCAAATACGTATTCATTATAGCGGAGTGCCTAAAGTGCGAGATTTTTGAAAATAATTTTTTCGTTCTTATTTTTTTCTACGTTACTTTTTCGTAACGGAAAAAGTAACCAAAAACGTTTCGAGAGGGATTTTGATTTCCCTCTCGAACTCTCCTTGAAACGACCAGCGTCCCGCTGGACCGCACTTGCCCTTAGTCGCGTGCTCCAAGTTTTTAATTTACACTAAACCCAAGTGCGCGACGTTGCCTGCATGGGCACCGCGTCGCGAGTACACTTGACCTTGGTCGCGGGCGCAAAGATTTTATTCTACACTAAAACCGAGGTCGCTAATCGTCCCGCGGGGCCACCCGCCGCGGCAAGAGCGGTAAAACCAAAAGGTAAATATTAAGATAAGGCGTTTTCGATTAAATCGGAACATTGGCTCAAAGATAGTATACCGCTTACACGTTCCACTGCCTCATTATTTTTAAACAATATCGACGTTGGAACGCTTTGAATTGAATATTTTTCAGCTATATCTGAGTTTTCATCGATATCCACTTTTACGACGGTAAGCTTATCTTCGTACTTTTTTGCAACCTGCTCAACAATAGGCGAAAACATTTGACATGGACCGCACCACGTAGCGAAAAAGTCCACCAGCACCAATGGGTTATCGTTTAGTATTTTTTCAAACTCACTATAACTTATTTTAGTTGCGTTTTGCATAAAGCTCACATCCTTTCAAATTTATTATACGCTGTTTTATATAAATTACAACTAAAAATGTTTTAACGTTATTTGTTCGATAAAACCTCATCGTTACTTGTAATGCGAAAGTTGTTTGGGGGGCAAATTTAGTGTATAATATTTTTGGTAAGTTTTACTGATTCAATTGGACATCAGTTAGTTTATAAGGGATGAAAAAAGTTTTTGGAGGTTACAATGCAAGACTTTAATAACCTGTGTATGAATTGTATGAGCGATAAAGGAAATCTGGATGTGTGTCCTTTTTGCGGGCATTCTTATAAAGATGCCAATTCTTCGTTGGATACAAACAAGTTAATTTTGCAGGATAAATATGTAGTTGGAAACACAATTTCTGTTAATGCAGAGTCGATTTCCTACATAGGGTATGATATAAAAAATAGTTCGAAGATTCATATTCGAGAGTTTTTTCCAAGAGATATTTGCAAATTAGCAGAAGATAACTTAACGGTGATGGCAAAGGAAAGCTGTGCTGATAAGTATGAAACTTTAAAAGCTGATTTTATGAATTATTTTCGTTTGTTGGCCAAGGTACGCGATGTAGATGCTATAGCTTCGGTTTATGATATTTTTAAAGAAAACGGAACAGTATACATTATTTCGGAACTGATAGATGGAATGTCACTGTTTGACTTAATTGAACGTAATCAAAAACCTCTCGACTGGGATGCGGTAAAAGTTTTGTTTATGCCTGTTGTTTTTGCAATTAGTAAGCTTAATCAAGTTGGAATTTTTCATTTGGGCATAAATTCTAAGTCGTTAATAATTGGCAAAAACGGAAAAGTTTATATATCGAATTTTTCAACTAGAAATTTACGACAAGCAGGTTGCTACTCAAGTTTTGACTTTGAGCGAGGCTTTACTGCGCCCGAGCAATATATTAAAAACTGCGAATTGACACAGGCTACGGATGTATATGGCTTTGCTGCTACGTTATTTTTTGCCTTAGTTGGGTTCGCCCCCAAGGACGCATCGGAACGTAGTTTGGATGACAGACTGCTTATACCGGTTAAGCTCCTTAAAAATATTCCTCCACATGTTATTTCAGCGATTTCCAATGGACTAAAAGTGAATATTCATCAGCGAACTCAAACTTTTGAGGCACTGCGTGATGAGTTAACAGAAACCTCGGCAAAATATTTGAGGCAAGAAAGTATTGATGCGCCTAAAAGTGAGCCTATGTCCCCAAAAAACAATAAGTATAGCTGGAAATGGATTTTAGGCTCGGCGCTTGGGGCTTTGATAGTGTGCGGGTTGGCGTTTGCTTTCTTGATGAACAAAAATGCTCCGCAAAGTGAACCAGAGCAGCAAAATGAGTTTTCGGTTCAAGATGTTACGAACGAAGATAATATCATTGTACCAGATTTAGTTGGACAGGCTTATGAAAAAGTAAAAGCAAACAGCGATTCTCTTGATTACAATATTTTTCTCTCGGAGAAAGTTTTTAGCGATGATATCGAGGTAGGGAAAATAGTTTCGCAGACTCCACAGGCAAATGCGTCAGTCAAAAAAGGTTCCAATATTATCGTAACCGTTAGCAAAGGTTCTCAATATAAACCATTACCAGAAATAGAGGGCTTATCGCTATCACAGGCGGCCACTAGCTTGACAAAAGAGGGTTTTGTGCCAGTACAAGAGAAGTCGTATAGCAACAGCGTGGTGCAGGGGAATGTTATTGGCTACAAAAGCCACGATGCTGGAGATAAGGTTGAGGTTGGCTCAGAGGTTACGATACTGGTTAGCAAGGGTAAATTATAGTGCTATTGTGCATTCAAATCTAACGGTAACGTTTTAACTTTGAATAAAACTAATACATAAGTTATCCTCTTGCTTTTGACCAATTTGAATTGACAGTAAGAACACGTTTTGGTATCATTAACTGTAAGCAGCATTTAAGAAAGGCATTAAAACAATGACAAAATACTTCAAAAAATTCAATTCTGTTATAATTTTCATCTTTGGTCTACTTGTACCTTTGATTTTTTCGGGTTGTTCATTTAATAGAGCAAACTCTGCAGACAACAAAATAAAAATTGTAGCTTCGCTTTTTCCTCAGTATGATTTTGCCAAACAAATTGCCGGGGATAAAGCTGAGGTTTCTCTTTTGTTACCGCCAGGAAGTGAGAGTCATACTTATGACCCTAGCCCAGCAGATTTTTTGAAAATCTCAAATTCTGATATTTTTCTCTATACAGGCAAAGAGATGGAACCTTGGGCAGATAAAATTTGTTCCAGTGTACAAAACAATAAACTACTCATTTCTGATGTTTCTCAAGGTGTAAATTTAATTGAATCTGAGCACCATCACGATGGCCATGAGCATAGTTTTGATCCCCATATTTGGTTAGATTTGACTTTGGCAGAAAAAATGGTTGAGAATATTACGTTGGCCTTGTGCGAAAAAGACCCTAGTAATAGCGATTACTATAAAAATAATGCCTCGAATTTAAAGAATGAATTAGCAAGCCTTGACGATGAATTTAAAAATATGATAAGTACAGCCAAACGTAAGTCTATAGTATTTGCAGGTCGGTTTGCACATTTATATTTTATCAAACATTATGGTTTAGATTATATTTCAGCTTTTGATAGCTGCTCTACTGAGGCTGAACCTAGTGTTAAGAAAATTTCTAAAATTTTAGAATTTATTCGTAAAAATGATATTCCAGCAGTTTACTATGAGGAAGCTACTGAACCAAAGATTGCAAATTCTATAGCAGAGCAAACAGGCGTGAAGACTTTACAATTTAGTACTCTCCATAACGTAACCAAAGACCAACTTGATAGCGGAGTTACTTTTGTTGACTTAATGCGCGAAAACTTCGAAAATTTAAGACAGGGGCTGAATTAATGAGTCTTATCTTAATTAACCACCTGAATGTTTCTTACCGAATTGGTTACAAAACTGTTTTTGTTCTTAAGGATATTAACTTGACAGTGAATTCTGGAGAATACCTTTGCATTCTAGGAAATAACGGCTCCGGTAAAAGTACGCTTATTAAGACTATTCTTGGCTTGAATCCGATTTCTAGCGGTGAGATAAAAATTAATTGCCAAAAAAATGATATCTCGTATCTTCCACAAGCAAGTGGGATTGCTCTTGATTTTCCGGCAACCGTGGAAGAAATTGTTCTTTCTGGTACACAAAGTTTGCAAAATAAATTTAAATTGCCTTTTTACAGCAAAGAAAATAAGCGTCAAGCGGAAATAGCTATGGAAAAAGCAAAGATATTATCTATTACGAAACGACGTTTTGGTGAGCTTTCTGGTGGTCAACAACAAAGAGTTCTTTTTGCAAGAGCTATTGTTAAAAATCCGAAAATTTTAGTACTCGATGAGCCTTGTACTGGACTTGACCATGATACTGCTGAAAATTTTTATGCATTGCTTAAGCAAGTGAATGCCGAAGATAAAACAACTATTGTTATGATTTCACACGACTTGGATGCTGTGAAAAAATATGCTTCAAAGGTCGTTGTTTTAAATGAAGAACTTAAATTTTGTGGCTCAGTTGCCCAATGGGAAAAATATCATTTTTGTGCTTGTGGTGGAAATTTATGAGTATAAGTGAATTTATTGATGTGCTTTCGTACCCGTTTATGTCTCGCGCTATAATTGTGGGCGTTTTAGTATCGTTATGCGCATCTTTACTTGGAGTAGTTTTGGTTTTAAAGCGATATTCGCTCATCGGACATGGTCTTTCTGATGTGGGATTTGCATCGCTTTCTTTAGCTATGGCAGTTGGTGTTTATCCTGTACTTGTGTCGACTCCCCTGGTAATTATCGCGTCATTTATCATCATGTATGTTAGTCAAAATAAAAAAATTAACGGCGACGTTGCAATTGGTATTTTTTCGACGAGTGCTTTAGCTTTTGGAGTTATTGTTACGGCCATTTCGAAAGGCTTTAACATGGATGTTTATAGTTATATGTTTGGAAGTATTCTTGCTATGAGTCAAGTCGACGTTACAATGAGTATTCTTTTAGCGATTATAGTTCTTGCTCTTTTTATTATTTTTTATAACCGACTTTTTCTTGTCACAGCAGATGAAGATTTTGCTAAAGCTATTGGCGTAAATATTACGTTTTATCAATTTTTGATTTCATTTCTTACGGCACTTACGGTAGTTATTGGCATGAGAATGATGGGAACGCTTTTAATTTCTAGTCTTATTATTTTTCCCGCGTTTATTGCCAAGAAATTTGTTCGAAGCTTTCAATACCTAGTAATTCTATCTGCATTTATTTCAATCTTTTGTTTTATGACAGGGATGTTAATTTCATTCTTATTTAATCTACCAACTGGTGCAGGAATTGTTTTAGTTAATATTGTTATTTTACTAATTAGTTCGCTAATTAATAAACTCTCTAGCACAATTAACTTTTAGGCTTAGCTGATATTTATTATACTTCTTTGCATAAATATTGAGTTTCGAAATCTTTCTTAGACTGGATATATCACCGTAAGAATAAAGTGGTTCCTTTTTTAGGGGCTCTTTTTTTATTCATCTGCGCGCAATACGGAAGATATTCAGATTTTTGTAGTACTCTACCGCAATATTATATAATGTAGGCATGAACTATAAACAATGTCCGAGACTTTATTGTTGAACCAGAGAACCCAAAATGTATTATGCATATGCCCAAGCTGTATGGGAAAGCAGAAATGTATGACCGCAGTATGTAATATTACTTTTTGCTAAACCGCTATGGTTAAAACCTGAGTTGAACTTTAATGTAATTTTATTGCCATAAAGAGAACAACAAATTAAAAATTTTGCACCTCTATTGAAACTAAAATTTAAAAGTTTTTTGGAGGTATTCTCGTGGTAAACAAAAACATAACACTCAATGCTTGGGAAAACAATTGTGAATTTGCAATGGCAGTTCAAGGGGAAGTCGATAGTCGTTTTTTAACGATAACATTAATCGACAACAATGGTCCAATTAATTTAAAAGATAAAGAAGTAAATTTTTTGGCAAAAAAACCCGATGGAACTATAGTATTTAATCATATGGAGATTGAAAATCCAGAAGAGGGGACAGCTGTTTTGGAGCTTACATCTCAGATGTCTGCGGTACCTGGTGTGCTGGAGGGCTGTGAGGTTCATGTCACGGCCGAAAATGGTGAAACCTTGATTGTGGGAAAAATTAATATACTTATAAAGCCATCGATGGGAGAGGCTGTTGAGGAAAGCTTTTCTGAGTTTACGGCTTGGCAAAATGTTCTCTCTGATATAATTAATCTAAAACAACATGCCGAAAACAAAAATAATCCCCATAATATAACTACATCACAAATTGGCGCGGCAACAACTGATGTTGCTACGAATTACTCAAGTGGTCTGATGAGTGCCGAGGACAAAATTAAACTCGATACAGTAGAAACCGGTGCAAATGTAAACGTTCAAAGTGATTGGTCTCAAACTACCACTGACGCCGATGACTATATTAAAAATAAACCAACCATTCCGACTAAAGTTACAGACTTGACCGGTGTTTTGCCATTATCTCAAGGAGGTACGGGTGCTACTACAGCGGCCGATGCGCAAAAGAATCTTCAATGGTATAATAGCGCAACTCAATTAGGGCTCTCAGATGGTTGCTCTACCTCCGCAATATACGATGCTATGCCAAGATTTTCAATATTTAGCATGTCGGTCAGCGGAGCAACGCAAATTTCAGATGTTCCCGCAGAGTGGGGCCATATGACGATTATAAAAAGTCGTGACCGTAAACTTATCTTGTTTAATCAATCTTTGTCTGGCGGCTCAAACGGTGCGAACTTTTATTTTGGCGAGCACCGAAACAATGCTGTAACTTGGTACAAAATCCTTACCACAAACCCCAATAGTGTTGTTCCAATCGAAAATGGTGGAACGGGCGCAAAAACTGCAGCAGCAGCTTTGTTAGCCTTGGGAGGAGCAAGTGCCATTGACGTTGGTGATGTATCAAGTTTGCAAACGACAAGTAAAACCATTGTTGGTGCGATAAATGAATTATATGCGATGGTTAATAATACATAAAAAAGAGTCAACCGTAGTGTTGACTCTCTCTTGTTTTTCGCGCTCTGATTTCAGGTGTTGCGAATACTGTTCTTCTATTTCTGCAAAGAAACTTGTCTTTTTTGCGTACTGCCACCAAATATCAGCGTAGACTGATTTTTTATCGTGCCAAGGTTTAATTTTATCGGCGTAGTGGATGATTGTTGGGTGTTTACGGCCCTCGTTCCACTCATCTTCTGGGTAGCATTTTAGATAGCCCTTCTTTTTATAGGCACTACCATCGAGAACATAGTATTTGGTCATGGTATTATACTTAAACGGTAATATTTTTATTTTATCGTAGCAACAAGCATTGATAACATCTTGGTCGGCACACATTAACTGACGAGGTGCAATCTCTGGGAGATAGTGCTCGAAGTTTTTCTCGACATTATCTTCACGCATTTTTTCGAGGTTCATCAGCAACACGCCAGCATTAACATATTGCGTCATATCTGGGATGCCAAGTTTGTCGGCGTAGGCGGTTTGTCTTTGCAAGGCTGCTGCCTTGACGCCTGCAACATAGCAATCATCGATGTTAACATTATAGAGTTCCGATAAATCCTGTTTTACAATAATATCGCCATCGAGATAAATACACTTAGAATCACTTATGAGACTTGGCAATTGTAACCTGTAATAAGTTGGTGCAGTTATGTGGTCTGCAGTTTTATTGCCTTGATAAGCATTTTTCATGTTTATGAAATTAAATTCACACTTATTGGGATATTTTTTATTTAAGTCTAAAAACTTCTGATAGTTTTCGTATGTAAAATCGCCAGATATGAGTAGATTAAATTTGTAAGTTGTGTCTTTCTTTGCATTTTCGAGCATCGAGGTTATTGCTACAATGGTTGGTAGCACATAATTATTATCTGTTGCCATCGCGATTGAAATTGGTTGTGGTTTTAAGTTGTAAATGTCGCACATCTTCTTATAACGCTGCTCAGCGGTTTGATTTAGAAACATCTTAGCAACGCGTAATAAAAACTCAGAGTTAATATTGCAAAGATTTTTTCTGACTTCGTATGTTTTAAATTTTTCTTTTACAATGTTATAGTTTTTAATGTATAAATCCTTGTTCTCCTTGCACCGAAAGACATTATAATCTGCAAGCTTTATAAATGATTTTATGAAAGTAGTTTGCAGAATATTATATAGGCCTTGAGTAACAAGCCAATCATATAATTTCGAAGAGGCGTCCAGGTAACAATATGGGTTGCTACTTAATTGAGAATGAATATTAGTGTCGTGGTTGATTCGTTGCGTGTATAAAATTTTATCTACGACTGTGATTTTTTCAGCCTTAACTAAGCTTGCGTACACAAAAAAGTAGTCGTTACAAGCAGGGAGCTCTTGAAACAACAGGTTGTTTTTCTCAATTAACTCGCGTTTGAACATCTTATTCCAAGCTACGGTGTTTGTAATTTGGAAAAAATCTTGAGGACAATCATTGTACGAAAAGGTTTCTTTTTTCGGGAGCATATCGATATCCAGCAGTTTCTTTTCTTCGTATACTCGTCCGCTTTTTACATCTTCCCGTACAGCACGGCACATGCAAATATCCGCGCCGGTTTCCGTCATTTTGTTATACATCAGTTCTAAGTAGTCGGGTTCAGCGTAGTCATCAGCATCTACAAAGACAATATATTCTCCTTTAGCGAGCTTTAGAGCAGTATTTCGCGCAGTTCCGCCACACGCATGCTTTTGGCTGACAATAGTTACATTGGGGAACCTAGTTGCATATTTGCATAAAATCTCCAATGAGTCATCGCTAGAGCCATCGTTTACGCATATTATTTCTATATTATCCAGCGTTTGTTCTAGGATACTATCAATGCATTGGCTTAAGTATGGTGCGGCGTTATAAACCGGGATAATTACAAAGACTTGTGGTATATCAACATTTTTCTTTTCCGCATGCGTTGGGCGGAAATTTATGATACCTGCAAACATACACGATACAACGCATATAAATGCTAATAATTTTCTTTTCATAAGGTTTTCCCTCTAAGCTATCGTATTTTTACCCGTAGCAGCAATAGAGACTCTCATACTTGTTGCCCGAAGTAAAATTACTCAGTTGACGACAACCACCGCGGCATAAATAGGCCTTATCGCAGTTTTTACACTTACCAGACAACTTATCTTCGGAGAAGTTTCGGTTATAGCTAAAAGCACCATCTCTGTTCCAAATTTCCTCTAAGGTGTTTTGTCGGAGACTGCCCTCAATAAATTCATCTGCTTGCAAAGACTCACAGCCACGAACGCGACCAATACTATCAAGACCAATGACATACATACCAGCCTTGCAGCCAGCAAAACAATCGGCTCCTCCGCGTATGTACTTCTCGTTCTCATCAAAGTATCCAATGTTATCGCCAGCCACTAGTAGCATTTTATTTTCGTCATTTTTCTCTTTTATAAATCTCGTAATTTGAGGAACCTTATCTTGCGACAGTAATACCTCGCGATTATTTTTAGCATTACCCATCGGACTAACTATTTGCAGTTGCCAAATTTCTACGCCTTTATCTAAAAATAGCTTGTACATATCCTCGAGGCAATCAAAGTTAAGGTCAGAGAGAGTCGTAATTGCCTCGGTGTGATAGCCCTTCTCGCGGAGTTTTTCTAGCGTCGATAAAACGTGCTCAAAGGAGTTCGGGTTACGGCGAATCTTATTATGAACAGCCTCCATACCGTCAATGGAGATGCCTACTTGTTTGATGCCAGACTCTTCAAGTTGACGATACTGTTCGTCGCCCAAGTTATAGCCATTAGTTATGATGTTCGTGTATACACCATTATCGATAAACCTGCGAGCAACTTTCTCCCAATCTTTTTTGAGAAAAATTTCTCCACCGATTAAAGTGATAAACTTACAATTCATATCTATAAGCTGGTCAGCAATATTTAAGCACTCCTCAGTAGAGAGCTCTTTTTCCCTTGCAGTGCCAGCCTTTGAGCCGCAATGCATACAATTCATATTACATTTTAACGTCATTTCCCACACAGCTTGTCGTGGATAATACTCAACACGTATAGGGAACATTTTAAGATTTCTGAAACTAGACATAATTTACTTCTCCTTAAAATTATAAAAACATCAGGCGTAAAGAACACGCTTTACGCCTTTTTAGTTAAGTACCTTGCACCTGTGGCAAAACAAAATGTAAATGCTCGTCCGTCATTTCAAAAACTTCAACTTCGACATCTTTTGGAAATGTCACATCAATTTTTTTTAAAGCTTCCTTGGGATTAGCGAGCAATTTGTTTCTAAATGAATCATCTTTGTTTGCCGCTTCAATCATTTTATCATAAATTGCTTTCATATCCATTTGTTTTAACCTCACTCATTGAACCATTTGTAATTAGTGTTCTTAATGTTCTTAATGTTCTTAATGTTCTTATGGTTCATAACTTTATGCAAGTCATTGTGGTAATTTGGAAAACAAGCATAAGCCATATCAAGATTATGTTCCTCGTTGTCCTGCAAGAAGGGATTCTCATCCATGTCGTCATTCACCGCGCCGCCACTCACTGCTTCAAGGTCATCGGCACTAAGGTTGGCCGTGTCTGCTTTAGCTGGCAAAACAAAGACCCATTTTTTGTCACTAAACTCGTGAAACGTAACTTTTGTTGATATATCTTCGTCAAACTCAAGTTTTATCGCTGAGTTAGCATCCTTAACGAGTGCCTTTCGAAACTCTGCGTTTGCTAATGCTTTTGTCGCCGCCTTATCGGTCAATGCAAAAACCGTTTCATTATTCACATATATCACCTCCAATCAAAGTCTTATCGGCGTCGACTACAGCACAAAGCTTATCGATTTGAGCTAGAGTAATATAGAGCCCGACACAGCGCTTTCACATTTCTCGCACTTCCCATGTGATAGAATAGTCACCATCATTACGTCATGCAAAAAAAACATAGCTACCAGGTATTAATCTTATTTGCTCTATAGATATGGTTTTAACTACTGTCGCAACTCTCATTTTTCACAAAACATTATGTTAATATTATATGTAATTACCTAATGCCTGTCAAGCTATTTTTTCTAGGCATTGCTAATATGTGATAGAATATCTTGTATCAATATGACCATAACTTTTTAATCATCTAGTCTGCGAAAGAGCTCTAAACGAATGCTCAAACAACGCTAGAAACAAGTTAGAAAACTTTTTCTTGGCAAAAGCAAATTATAGGGAACATTTTAAGATTTCTATAACTAGGCATAATTTACTTCTCCTTAAAATTATAAAAACATCAGGCGTAAAGAACATGCTTTACGCCTTTTTAGTTAAGTACCTTGCACCTGTGGCAAAACAAAATGTAAATGCTCGTCCGTCATTTCAAAAACTTCAACTTCGACATCTTCTGGAAACGTCACATCAATTTTCTTTAAAGCTTCCTTGGGATTAGCGAGCAATTCATTTCTAAATGAATCATCTTTGTTTGCCGCGTCAATCATTTTATCATAAATTGCTTTCATATCCATTTGTTTTCACCTCACTAAAACATGATATTATTCTCTGAGCCCGCCAGTTTAATGTCTCTGTCACTTTTAATGTTTCTGGGGAAACACGCATAAGCGTTCATAACGTTCTGAAGATCAATGTTCGAAATGTTGCTCATGACTTTTAGTTCGCCCTGTCCACCGCTAACCGCTACAAGATCATCGTCGCTAAGCTGACCATCTGTCGCTTTAGCTGGTAAGACAAATACAAATTTTTTCTCCCTAAACTCGTGAAACGTAACTTTCACTGGTATTTCTTCTTTAAACTCACTTTTTATCGCCGCATTGCCATCTTCCACGAGCGCTTTTCTAAAGGCCAAATCCGACATAGCTTTTGTAGCAGCCCTATCAGTTAAGTTTAAAATATCTGTGTTCTCCATTTTTATCACCTCCTTATATAATTGTTCAAGGCCTTATTAATTAACAATCGTTGTTCCAGCAATGTCTATGGCATCTATATCCATCATGGAACCACCAGTACCGCCGGCTACGCCAGACAATGCATCTTCGGATAATTCACCTTCGCTTGCACCACAAAAATAAGCATAAGCCGACTCAAAACGGTCTGGAGCAAATCTTATTTTGTGTTTTTGGGCCACCTTTTCAAATTCAAACTTATCATTACATTTCTTGGCCTCTTCTACAAACTTCGGTTTGTTCAATTTAAACTCCTGCAAATCCATATAAAAAACCTCCTTTAAAATAAAAAAATAAGTTCTGGCAATTAAAATTATACACAAAAGGGAATATCTTGTCAACATATTTGTGAAAATATTTTTTAATGTGCCAAAAAGGCACTACCGTAGAGGGTTTTCCCTATAATACAGTAGTGCCTTTATTTTTTTAAACTATTCTGTTTCTAGATAAAAATTTTTCTCATTTAAGAAAATTTCTTTGTCTAGTTGCGCAATTAAGTAAACTTTTGGGTCTCCATCAACTTTAACGTATACACCTTGCGAGAGGGGTGCATCGTCGCCAAGTTTTAATGTTAGCTGCTCGTTGTTGTCAAAAGTAACGGTAAGCTGTGATTCTGGCTCCTTTAGGCCGTAGAGTGATAAATCTAAATTTTCATCATCTATAATTTTTGTTGGCCTTAAATTTATCAAGCTCTCCATTAATGCTGCAGAATTACTTTGTGACGTCTTACTTTCATCAAGCCCACTCAAAATATAAACTTGCTTGTCGTCTTTTTCTTCTACTCGAAGTTCATACGCATCAAGAGCGTTCTTAACCGCTACGTTAGTTATTTTTTTATCTGTTGTATTAATCAAGTTTTCAAAGGTTTGCGCAGCGTCATCCGAAGGCGTCTCATCCTTTGCGGCTGGCAAGGAAACTAGTACAAGCACCAGACCCAGCAAAAGCGCAAAAAGCAATGAAACTATCACTAAATTATGTTTTCGTTTTGTCATAGCATCACCAAACAATTTATTACTTATGTTTTCGCTTGAGGTACACAATCAATCCGGCTACCAACACTGCAAGCGGTAAGGCTATTGCTACCGTCAGTCCAATTGTTGTCGCAGTTGCCATGTTCATTCCTAAATCGGAGCCGCCCATACTCTTTGACTCAATCATCACACCGACGTCTTCTCTATTGGACATCTTGTTTATCATATTTATAAAGTAAGCAGAGTTGTTCAGCGCATTCGAAGACAAATAATCTGAAGTTAGTGCACCATACGAGCTAATTACCGCAATGTTCGAATTTTTCTCGTCCTCCGTGCTTGCGGCCGAGATTACCACAGATGGAATTGGGCCAGAAACATTTCCGGCAAAATCAAAGTTTTGGTCAGCGCCTTTTGGTAAAATACCCGCTGTTACAGAGAATTGCAATAAAGTCTTGACTGATTCTTGATTTAAAATTTCTAACGGGCGACAAACCGGCATAAGCACGGGGATTTCCGGATTTTTAATGTCACTGGAGTATTCTTCGTCAACGTATTCATTCACAGCCTCAAAGGCATTAGAGACAATATTTTGCGGATTTGTATCATAAACCAAACCTGAGTTTACCTTTATGTTATGTTTCTCGAGGAATGCATTTAAATTTGGTGCATCCGCTTGATTTGGGTTAACAGCATAAACAAGGTTTTTGTCGCCAGCTGAGAGATATTTTTCTAGCTTTTCTATCGACGAAGAATCAAAGTCGCGCTCAGAGCCGAAAATTACCGCTAACTTAGTGTCTTCTGGAATATCCTCATTGAGCAAAGAAACTTCAAGTACATCAAAATTGTTTTTCTTGAGGAGTTCTTGAAACGCTGTTGAATCTTGTTCCCCATAACCCTTCAAGAATGCTATTTTCATTTGGTTTTCGCTCGTTACATACAAAATTGCCGAAGTTAGCTCTTGCTCCGCTTTTGAGCCGGTTATCATACTTCCGTAATAACTTCTTTCGATATCAAAAATATCCTGCACCGTTATGACTTTGTGTTTATCACCCGACTTAACAATAATGCTATTTTCGGTCAAATTTTCATTTTGGTACTCTTGCAAATAAGCTGGATTTTTTACGGTATCTACGTATGTAAGCTTAATTTTATCAGAGTTTAAATCATACTTTTTTAACACAGAGTTAGCTTGTGCAAAATACTCACTCGACTGAACAAAGGTATTTTCATCGCTCAAAAGAATTATTTCAACGTCTTTATCTAGTTTTTTAATAAAGTCAATGGACTCTTGAGTCAGTGAGAAAATTTTGTTTTGCGTAAGGTCCAAACTTAAGCTAAATTTATCCGTGAGTTTGCCGACCACTAGGTTTAGCACAACAACTATGGCTACCACCATAATCGTAATCGCTGTTGCTACGCTGCCAACTTTGAATTTTCGAGTCTTTAGGTATTTGGGTACTACATTACTTTTCATCATCGACGTTACTCCTTTCTAGCTCCATCTTTTTTTCTCGAAAACACGAACGGTTAGAAAAACAAATAAAAAACAAACCGATAAGAAGAAAACCACATCTTTTAGGCCAATAATACCAAGTGTAAAATTATTGTAGTACGACATAAACGAGATTTTCTTTAGTATATTGCTAAGAAACTCCACTGATGATACGGCATGTGCAATGGCATCCATAAGAAAAATTATTAAGCCAGCTACAATACCGCCGATTGCCGCCACGATTTGATTTTCTGTAATGGACGAAAAAAACATTCCGATAGCGATTAGCGATGCACCGAGTAAGAATAAGCCAAGAAAGTTACCGAGTACTGTCTCCCAAGATGGTGCGTTGAAAAAGCTAATAATAATTGCATATACAAGCGTTATCGAGATGCACAACAAGTACATCAAGAGTGCTGCAAAATACTTTCCAAGTGTTATTGCGGTAAGACTAACCGATGCAGTTAGCAAAGCTTGGTCAGTTTTTTGTTTTTTATCTTCGCTGAATAGCCTCATAGTCAAAATAGGGATGATAAAAATTAAAATAATGAACAAACTACTAAATGTATATGATAAATCAGTTGTATTGGACATCAACGAGCTCATATAAAAGTAAAATCCGCCAAAGACATAAAATGCGGCCAAAACTATGTATCCAATTGCCGACGAAAAGTACGCAGATAACTCACGTTTTAATATTGCTATCATTTCTTTTTACCTCCAAATCTTTTTCCGCCCTTTTTACTTTTTGAGCTACCAGTTGCAAGCTCTAAATTAGTCTCGTGCGTCAACTTGCAAAAGATATCTTCCAGCGTCATATTGTCGTTACTCATTGAGGTGATAGGACAATTAATCTCAGCCATTTTGGAGAAAACTGTTTTTCGCACGTCCTCAGTTTTATCGTAGTCGACCGTATATTCAGCGCTAGAGTCGTCAATATTCTTACGCAAGGTTACATTCTTGACACCGATGATATCCTGCAAGGCTGAAATAATTTTTTCTTGTTCGCCCTCAACGGTTAAAATCAGCCGATTATCCGCAGACAAACCGCTAGATAAATTTTCCGTTGTGTCGTCCGCAACAACTTTTCCCTTATTAATAACAATGACTCTATCGCAAACAGATTGTATCTCCGACAAAACGTGCGACGACAAAATGATAGTATGTTTTTCGCCAAGAGATTTAATTAAATTGCGGATTTCTATAATTTGATTTGGATCAAGGCCCACAGTAGGCTCGTCCAAAATAAGCAACTTTGGTTCTCCAAGCAAAGCCTGCGCAAGACCAACACGTTGTTTATACCCCTTAGACAAGTGCTTTATTACGCGATTATACACATCGCTGATTTTAACAAGTTTACAAATTTCCTCAATGTGTTGTTTTTTATTTAGCTTTACTTTTTTGAGGTCATACATAAAACTTAAATAAGCTTTCACCGTCATGTCGAGGTAAAGTGGAGGCTGCTCTGGCAGGTAACCGATTTTACTTTTCACTGCAATAGGATTTTCCATGATTTCTTCGCCATCGACTGTCACAGTACCCGTTGTGGAGGATATGTACCCTGTAATAATGTTCATCGTGGTAGACTTACCTGCTCCGTTTGGGCCCAAAAAGCCAAGAATTTCACCATCGTTCACAGAGAAGTTAATGTCATGTAGAGCCGTTTTGTAACCGTAATTTTTACTCAGATTTTTAACTTCTATCAATTTGTTCCACTCCTTATGAAGTTTTTATTCAAACCAGTGAAGCACGTATTTTTCGGATATATCACTGATGATTGGCAGTTTGAAGTATATGTACTTTGAGGCTTTTACTACTAAGAATACCAGCAAAATTATAAATAAAACGTCAAATATTATCGCTATGTACTTACCGACAAAAGGAATTACTAATGATAGGTTACGAAAAATCACGGACGCAATACTCAACACGAGCGACTGAGCCGCAGATTTTCGTACAAACTCATCGTCCTTCTCAAACAATAAAAATAAAACTCCTGTAAAATAAAGTCCAACATACGACAGCATTGCTTTTTTTCTGCTACTCAACATAACACGTTACCCCTTTAAAATAAGCTCAACTGGGCAATGGTCGCTACCCATTATCTTATCATGTATAATCGAATCTTGAATATTACCCTTAAGTCGCTCAGACACAATAAAGTAATCTATGCGCCACCCCGCATTATTAGCTCGAGCATTAAACATATACGACCACCAAGTGTAAATTGAAGCTCTATCTGGATACAAATAGCGAAAGGTGTCTACAAACCCAGAAGATAAAAGTTGTGTCATTTTACCACGTTCTTCGTCCGAAAAGCCTGCATTTTTATGGTTTGATGATGGATTTTTAAGGTCAATTTCATTGTGTGCAACATTTAAGTCTCCACACAAGATTACTGGTTTCTTTGCATCCAACTTCAAAAGATATTCTCGAAAATCATCTTCCCATTGCATACGATAATCAAGTCGAGCAAGACCTCTTTGAGCGTTTGGTGTATAACAGTTAACCACAAAAAAGTCGTCCATCTCTAATGTGATAACACGACCTTCATGTGAATGCTCCTCTACTCCGATATCATAAAATACATTTAACGGCTTCTTTTTAGTAAAGATAGCTGTTCCGGAGTAGCCTTTTTTTTGAGCACTATTCCAATATTGATAGTAACCATCGAAATTTATCTCAACCTGGCCCTCTTGCATTTTAGTTTCCTGTATGCAAAAAATATCCGCATTTATTTCTCTAAAGAAATCATCAAACCCCTTAGTTAAGCAAGCTCGCAAGCCATTTACATTCCAAGAAATTAATTTCATAATACGTCACCGTTTTTTGCTAATATTATTTTTTACTATTTTTACTTTGCACATTTTGAGATGTCTTATTCGAAGAAGATTCTTTTACATTAGTTTGACTTGTAGCAGCTTTCGCACCTTGTACAGTTGCCGATGACTTAGTTTTTTCATTAACCTTTGAAACATCGCTGGCAGCTTTCTGAGTATTTTTTGTATTTTTCGAGTCGCTTGAGGTACTTTTACTTACAGTACTCGAAGTCTTTTTTGTTTCAGATGAGTCTTTGGATTTAGTTGCGGTCTCTGCGGTTTTCTTGGCAGTAACACTAGCAGACTGCGACTTTTTAGTTGTTTCAGAGGTCTTTTTTGCTGCTTGAGATTTATTTTCGGAGCTATTCTTTTTAGCTGACTCCGCATTACTTTTCGCAGACAGTGCTTTTTCTGTGGTAACTTGAGTTGGCGTTGAAGAATCAGCGGTTTTTGCGGAACTTGTCGAACTAGTAGCGCCGTTTAAATTTTCCTTTACAGAGTCTTCATATATAAACTTAGCAAGATTATAGCGTGATTTATTTAAATCCTTAATGACAAGAACCGAAGCACCATTTATATTGCGACCTTCGTAGTTTTTATCTTCTGGCACACGGTATTCAGCAAACTCGTACTTAAGATATTTGGGCGAGTTTTTAGTCAATGTTATAATTTCATTCTTCTTAAAGTTTGTATTAACGTATGGTCCTGCTTTCTCAACAATACTTATAATTTGCTGTAAATTACACGACTTAAGCTTCTCTAATACAAGAGCAAGCACACGGCGTTGACGTAATGTTCGAGCATAGTCATCGTGTTCGCCCTCAGCTGTCGGCACTTTACGACTCCTTGCATATTGCAAAGCTTGTGCACCGTTTAGATGATGTATTCCGTCCACTTCTTTGAGCAAAGGAGAGTTAAAAGGTTTTATTGAACCCTCTATAAAGGCGGCATCAAGCTCCACGAGAAGACGATTTATATGTTGCGCTTCTTGTTTGGTCAACTCAATGTCGATACCACCCATAATGTCGATTATATCTCTAAAACCTTCAAAGTCTAGCGAGCAGAACCTATCTATTTTTACTCCAAAGTTATGTTCTATTGTTTTTATCATTAGTGGTTCCCCGCCAATCGCTATAGCCGTATTTACACGATTATCACGGTAGCCAGGAATCTGAACCCAAAGGTCTCTCATAATGGAAGTTACTTTTATTTTTTTTCGGCGACTATCTAGCGACAAAATCATAAGCGAGTCGCTTCGACTTCTAGAGTCCGCGGCATCGTGCTTGTCCACTCCAAACAGCGCGACATTTAAAACCATAGGGTCTTGCGCAGAGCCTGATATGTAGTCATCTCCACTGTAATCTGATGTTAAAGGCTTATAATTTAATGAGTCTAACATATTGTACGCGTAAATAAACGTAGCACCTAGCAGACCTACAAAAATCGACAAAATAATCGCAAAAGAAAGAATTATCTTCCTGTTCCGCAATGTTTTGGCACCGAGTTGTATACGGTGCGTTTTCTTACCTTTGCTGTGACTATATATTTCTCGGCTACTTGAGTCGTTAAAATTGTCTTGATAATCTGAGCTTTTTTTCCCTAATGGCATATTTTTCTTAACCCTCTTTTTACATCCTAATAAAAACAATAATCAATTCATAATTATAGTGCATTAAAAACATAAAAGCAAACCTAAAAAAATGGGGGAGTCACCGACAGGGGTATTTATGATATAATGTGTGCATGAAATGTAAAAGATGTCGGATGAAAAGAAATAAATAAAGGCCGACAAAACGGAATCCGGTAGTTAGAGGTACAAATGCAAATTCCTAATCCAAAATAACGAACATATAAAGAGGATATTAGACAGTGAGCAATAAAACTACATTGGAGGAAAACAGTGCCCGTGCTGAGAGAGATTTTTTTATGCTTGGCATATGCCAAGCCTTGATAAAAGGATTTATTAAATGGAAAACGATAGTGAAGTAATGTGTGGTGAAATATTATTATTAAAGTGAGACCATGTCGACTTTGAAAATTGTGCTAAATAAGTGAGAGCTTTCATAAGATTGCAAGCTCTTTTTTGGTATATGGCTAAACGTAATCATTACATTTAAATTTGTGATATAATCAAAGCATTAAATTTACGAAAAAAGAGGTGTGGAGTATTTATAATGTACGCATAATCTGCGTATGTGAAAATACAAAATTAGATTGAAACGAGTAGAAATCTTTACAGACGGTGCGTGTCAAGGGAATCCAGGCCCAGGTGGTTGGGGAGCAATCTTACGATATAATGGACATGAAAAAGAAATTTCTGGTGGTGAGGCAAATACCACTAATAATCGAATGGAACTTAGTGCAGTTATCGAGGCATTAAAGTTGCTGAAGGAGCCATGTAAGGTAAGTTTATGTAGTGATTCAAAATATGTTTGTGATGCTATATCGAAAGGTTGGGCCAAAAAATGGCAAAGTAATGGTTGGAAACGTAGTGGGAACTCCCCAGCGTTAAACCCCGATTTGTGGGAAGAGTTGCTCACGCTTTTAGATAAACACGAATTCAAGATAGTGTGGATAAAAGGTCATGCAGGACATCCAGAAAATGAGCGTTGCGATAAATTAGCAGTAAGTGCCGCAACAAGAGCCAAAAATACATTGAGTGCTACATAAAAAACAAAAATATATTTTTATAAACTTTATAATTGCAAAAAATAAAAGTCAAGCTTACACAATGAAGGTATAAGTTTGACTTAAATGGATTTAGTCCAGATTTTAATAAACATTTTTTTCACTTCGTTTTATTTATGATTATTTATTGTGTGTTATATGTAGTATAACTTTGATTTTTACTATTTTTTTTAGTTTTTAATAGAGTGTCAATTGAAGTATGCAAGGCAGCGGCTATTGCAACGAGCTCTTTGTCTGTTACTTGTCGAGTCTGTCCTTCTATTTTTGATAAGCTAGAGGGGCTGATATTAGTTCCGCCCACTTGAAGTCTAGCGAGAAGGTCTTTTTGAGCTAAGCCTTGTTTCTTTCGTTCTTTGCTGACTTGCTTGCCGATAATATTTTTGTTCGTTTCTTTTTGTTCTTTATGCATTTTATCACTCCCAACAAAAATAAAATAAATTCAAATACCGAACAGTTACAATTATACAACAAAAGCAAATTAAAAGCAAATTGTTTTAATAATTTGTTGATTTAAAGGCGATTTGTGATTTTCTTGGTGCGATGGTATAATAAAAATCAAATAAAAAATGTGCTTGATTTTAAAGCAAAGTTAATATTTAATCCGGAGTTGATTCATTAAAGTATGGCTGTTAAAAAAATTATTTTGAGTGCAGATAGCTCATGTGATTTAGGACCAGACCTTAAGAGCCGATATGACGTTCACTATGCGAGATTTCACATTTTATTAGATGATTGTGCATATTTAGATGGCGTAGATTTTTCTTCAAACGATATTTTTTCGGTATACGCTCAAAAAAAGTGTTTGCCAAAGACCTCAGCGATAGGAGTCGGTGAGTACTATGATTATTTTAAAAAGTGGACTGATAAGGGGTTTGAAGTTGTTCATATAAATATAAGTTCGGCGCTCTCAAGCACGTACCAAAATTGCTGTATTGCTGCGAGTGAACTTCCGGGAGTGTACCCTATTGACTCGAAAAACTTGGCAACAGGCATGGGTTTGCTTGTGGTTGAGGCGGCGAAACGGATTGAAAAAGGGCTTTCTGCCAAGGAGATTCAAACGGAAGTTACAGAACTCTCTAGCAAGGTGCAGACTAGTTTTGTCCTCGATACTCTTGAGTTTTTATGCGCGGGTGGACGATGCTCTTCGCTAGCCGCAATGGGAGCAAACATACTAAAGTTAAAGCCATGCATAGAGGTCGACCACTTAACGGGCACCATGGCCCTTGGTAAAAAGTATCGCGGTCCGCTTGATAAAGTTTTGATTCAGTTTGTTGATGAAAAGTTATCTAATGTATCAAACTTGGATGTGGAGCGAATTTTTATTACTCATACAATGCAAGAATCGGAATGCTTGAAGAGAGTTTACACTCATGTAAGAGATTTGAGCATCTTTAAAGAAATTCACATAACAGAGGCTAGTTGCACGATTGCGGCCCATTGTGGCCCAAATACGTTAGGGCTTATATTTTTGAGGAAGTAGCGTAAGCTCGTTAATGTTAGAGAGATGGCAACGTGTATGGGTGTATAGAAGGCGGCTCAAGCAGCAAAAAATGCGCACAAAAATCTTGCGAATTTTACCAAGTCTTGTCGAAAAAGTAAAACTGAAAAATATTTAAAAATTTTTTAAAAAAAGCGTTGACAATGGATTTTGGAAGTGTTAGAATAATAATCACGCTGCTGATGAGCGAAAATGAAAAAGCGCAAAGAAGAGCGGCGAAAGAGGACCTTGAAAATTAAACAACGATGACAAATAATGACCCGTAATTTTCTTGAGAGGAAAAATTCTAATTTCTAAAATAGAAAAAAGAATCGTACTTTCAAAATTTACAGAGAGTGACGAACTTAAATCG
>JAZQHA010000112.1:0-1528 GCA_045540315.1 Acutalibacteraceae bacterium
AAGCGCGAGATTTGCCATCATCCGCATGCCGAGGAACTGAACTGGATGATAGCCGAGCGCATGACCGAGCTGGAGGGTAAGGAGATTGCGCTATGGAAGAGCGGGCGCAACATTTCGCTGCGAGCACTGAAGGAGGAGGTAAGGAATGGTAGTGCACCGCAGTTCCTTCCCTTCATGGCCAGCGAAATAGAGAAGGGGCGCATACGCGAGAGCACGCGGGAGAACAGATATACAACCTATTATCTACTGAAAGAGTACTGTGGGGAGCTGACCATAGGGGAGCTGACGCCCTACTTCGTCAGCAAATTTGAGTCATGGATGTGCACAAAAGGGTATCACACCAACACCATTGCCAAGCACCTCTCCCATCTGCGTATCTATGTGAATGCCGCTATCCAGCGTGGCGTGATGAGCGAGGAGGACAATCCCTTCCATAAGCGGCGCATCAACCATCGGCCTTTTACTCATACCCACCTGACACCGTTTGAACTGGAGAAGCTGGAACGGCTCATCCTGCCACCCAAAGCCCTGCAACTGCAAAAGACATTGGACGCTTTTCTCTTCTGCTGCTACACGGGGTTGCGATACTCCGATTTTGTGCGATTAACCACTGCCAATATTCAGCGCGGAACTACTCACACATGGATCAACACGGAAAGTCAAAAGACAGGCGCAAGCATCAGCCTGCCCATCGACCTCCTCTTTGAGGGCAAGGCACTGGCACTACTCAATAGATATTCAGATAACACGGATGCATTCTTCCACTTGCCGTCGAACTCAACCGTTGACAAGCGCCTGCAGCGTATCGCCCAACATGCAGGCATACGCAAACACTTCTCCTTCCACAGCGCCCGCCACACCAACGCTACGCTGCTACTCATGCAGGGGGTAAACGTGACTACAGTGCAGAGGCTGCTCGGGCACAAGAACGTGAAGACGACAATGAACTACTGCGAGGTCATCAACCAAACCATCATCAAGGAGCTGAAAAAATGCCGAAAGCGGTAGCACAGGGGTAGCACAAGTTTAATTGACAATTCCGCAGCGTTGCGAGGAGCAATGAAAGCTTGCTTAATCATTGCCGAGTTAGCCAGGAATCTTGATGCCAGAGCATCATAATTAAGAATTGAAAGTTACTTTCGCGTGCGTGTGCGTGCGTACATAATTATATATATGGCTGACGGGAAGTAAAAAAGCAGTTTTCACGAGCAGGTTGTCCGGTTGTCCTTGTCGCTTGTAAGGTACACTATGACTGCATGTTGACAAGGACAGCCCTGGTTGCCCTTGGGCTGTCCCTCGATATGCCTCGTCGGCATTCTTACTTATGCCTTTTACATCATCCGCATTTTCATTTTAGCAGTCAGGGAATACGCATTATGAATTCATTAACCATTACAACTTGTTTCTTTCAGATAATCAGAATTTTGTCTCACGCAGATCTCACGAATCTCACGAAGGCTGCATCGCTAAAGGCTCGCAGCTGTCGGCTTTGCCGAGTGTTTACTAACCGGATGGCTAGCACGAGCGT
>JAZQHA010000113.1:0-2122 GCA_045540315.1 Acutalibacteraceae bacterium
CTTACTATTGGCTTTGCTGGTGTAATTTAATGATAGAATGTCAGCCTTCCAAGCTGATCACGTGGGTTCAATTCCCACTACTCGCTTTCAACCACATAAAGCCTGAATTGACAGGATATGACTGGCCGGTTAAGGTCCGGCGGTAGACTGATGTGGACTTATTGAAACATTGGTTTGCGTCTCGTGAGCGACGACAGCCGTGGTGAGGTAGCTGTGCCAAAAGAGTGATACTAAAACAGCATTATGACGCATCGTCTCCTTAGTGATGCAAGTCTGCGGAACACACGAATTCTCACTAACCTACGGGTAACGCCCGCTTGCGGCTTAGTAGCAGACTATAATAAAAAGACAGGCGAAGTAAGTGAATTGCCCTTAAATGGGACGCCCTTTAAAGTTGTTTGCGGTAGTCGAATAACCTTCGCCGTGGCGAAGTAAAATATCTACGGCATAGGTCGGTGGTGTAATTGATAGCACACTAATCTCCAAAATTAGTGGTTTAGGTTTAAGTCCTAACCTTCCTGCCATCGTGCTTTGAGATCAAATGTGGCTTCAGCAGTATAAATATGTAATGCCAATGTGAGATTATGACGTAATGCCTTTAGCTTTAAAGACTATTTTGGCCGATTCGCAAAGTGGTTTTGCAGGCGGCTGGTTGGATAGAATTAGTCCTAGCTAGGTGTAAGACCTAGATCCAGCACCATTAACCGCCCCAGGGGAGTTCAATTCTCTCATCGGCCGCCATTTCACCTTAGCAAAAGCGGTGACTAAACCAATGTGCGGTTAGCTGACCTTAAAGCTAATTTTTTTAAATGAGGTAAAATATATGAATGATGCAAGGCTAAAGATTCTACCCCCTTGGACATTAGTAATAAGGAAGCTTGAAGCTTTATTTGATGGTGACCCTCAAATCGCATTTAATTGTGATTTTAGTGGTTCTCATCCTACTGTTGTAATGGCTTGTAATAATGGTGATAAAGTTGCCGCCCTACAACAGATTCTCCCAGAAGAAGTTAATTTTGGTAATGTTTCTCTAAAAGTCGTGGTTGATGGCACACCAAGTAATCGCGCTTTCGCTAGTAAAGTTGAGCTATTTGATACTGCTTTTGAGAAGAATCCAGCATATGCTTATTCTGTTTGCCCAGCCGAGGAAGGCTATCAGTGGATTGGAACGACTTATGTTGTATTTAATAACTGTGTTGTGCAATTTGCGGCTGATAACCTAAATGATTGTCATGGTGTTATTAGTACTCTTTATGAGACTATTGCTGATGAACTTCTAACTGGGCCTGCAACTGAAGGTGTATTTTTTAACACTAATGTTGAGCGGGCTGGGCTTGGTATGCCGCTTGGCGAATGGCCGTAATTTATTATTGAATTAAGTAATTTAGGAAATGGACGGTTAGGCTTTGGTAAGAGGACCCTATAAGTAGTTGATAGTGGAACAATAACCTATTTAAAATGAATGCGGTGGCGGAATAGGTAGACGCTTAATAGCAAACGGAGGAATAAGATGTAATAACATCCTCGCCACGAGATAATATGATGAGGCAGTTATATTACCGTATGCCCAACATTATGTGAGGTGCAAATCCTCACCCGCAATGCGCTTGTGACTGAGAGGTCAAAAGTGGCTTCCTGCTAAGAAGTTGACTCTTTTCGGGGTCCGAAGGTTCGAATCCTTCCGAGCGCGCCATTTAAGAATTAACCTATTTAAAGGAGATGATTATTATAGTATGGCAAAACTAAAACTTTCTCCACCGTGGATTAAATATATTAGTGAATTAGAACAACTTTTCAAGTATGACAATGAAGTTCATGTTGTTTATGATGAAGACGAACTCATTGTATATTTATATGTAGATAAGCAACGCAAAGCAGACGCACTTGCAGCTTTAATTCCAGAAACAGTAACATTTGGTAATACTACCTTACATGTAAATGTTGTGTCAGCAAATGGCGCGCTTAGTACCACCGCTGGTTTGACTAATGCACAATTATTTGAAAATGCCTTTGAAGGCAATGGAGCTTTTGCTTTTATTAAAACAATTATTGGCATTTTTTCTAATAATTTAACATATGTAGTATTTAAAAATAAAGTGGTGCAGTATTTTAATGATAATTT
>JAZQHA010000114.1:0-6928 GCA_045540315.1 Acutalibacteraceae bacterium
GGGGCCGGGGGGAGAGGGTTATCCACACCCCCTAAAGGAGAATTTGTTATGGATATGAATCAATACCTGGAAATACATTGTAAAGAGGTTAGTCCTCACGATTTCTATCGAGATGTCTTTCCGGAAGGCGAACTGGAAGAAAAAGGAAAGTATGTAGACGGTGAATATACCGGAATTGCAATTTCTGTTAATGACAAGACCAAAAAGGTGAAAAGGTATAGCGTTACCAATGAGTTGAGCGTGATTGATGAACTTTGCAAGTGTGATGACTTTTGTCTAATGTCACCTATCAGTTATGCAGGCAAAGCTAGAAAGAGCGATAATGCAAGATTTTTGTATGCGTTGGCTATCGACTTGGACGGTATCAAACAGGAAGATTACAAAGGTGTACCTATTGGTATCGATACACTTTTTTGGCAATTTGACGGGCATGGTCCATCAAACTACCTGCCACTTCCTTCGTACATCTGTTCGTCTGGAACGGGGCTCCACTTGTATTATATTTTTGAAAAACCTATACCGTTATTCAAAAATATAGTCAAAGAACTGGAAAAATATAAGAAACGCTTAACTTGGCAGTTATGGACTCAAGGTGTATCACACTTATCGAAAAATGTACAGTACGAGAGTCTTTTTCAAGGGTTTAGAATACCTGGGACGATAACAAAAAATGGAAAGCGTGCCAGAGTTTTCAGAGTGGACAATGGAACGAAAGTCACTATGGAGTATTTAAACCGGTTTGTGCCGGCAGACTATCGCACAAAGGATTTTACGTACAAATCAAAGTTGACTTTGAGCGCAGCCAAAAAGAAATATCCGGAATGGTATGACCGAAGGGTTGTCAGAGGGGAAGCGAAATGTAGTTGGACTTGCAAAAGAGACCTTTACGACTGGTGGAAACGCAAGTTGGAAGAAGGTGCGACTGACGGACACAGATATTGGTGCATACAGACCCTTGCGGTTTATGCCATGAAATGTGGGATTTCACGAGAAGAATTAGAGAATGATGCTTTTGGTTACATAGAACTTCTTGATTCTATCGGCAAACGTGAGGACAATCCTTTTACTGCCAATGATGTTTTGAAAGCGTTGGAAGCCTATAATGCAAGCTATGTAACTTATCCGGTAAAAACAATCAGTGACAGAACTGGAATAAGGATTGAAAAAAATAAAAGAAATTACCGAAAACAAGAACTGCATTTAAAATTGGCTCGTGCTAATAAAGCTATTTTAAAAGAAGCAGAAGAAATGAAGCCGGAAGGTAGACCTAATGTTAAAGAAATGGTTTTACGGTGGAAAAGATTTAATCCGGAAGGCAAAAAGATTGACTGCGAAAGAGAAACAGGATTGAGTAGACCTACGGTTTTGAAGTGGTGGAACGAAGTTGATGAACAAGGCTCGTAATGTATCAATAGGTTTTTTTACATTTTGGGCGTTATATTATCAATGAGTTTTTGGGAAAGTTTAGGAGCAAAAGATGAATAACTGTTATACAGAAAAACAGCCGAAGCGTGGCAGACCACGGAATGATAACAAGCTTCATGGCATTCGCTGTAATGAAGATGAATTTTTGGCAATCAAAGATTTTTTGAAAAAATATAGAGCTAAAAAACTGTCTGAAGCGGAACGTATTAAAAAACTCGAAGCTATCGGACAGAAAAAATTAAAATTTTAAAACGCAATAAAAAACAAGAGCCTGTTTTGCAGGCTCTTGTTTGATTTAGAGGGTAGTTATATATGCGTTGACTTCTGAAAAACGCTGTACGGGGATTCTGGGGCAGTCTACTAGCGTTCGCGAGAGGTTACTCTGGTCAAAGTTCTCTGTTTCGATTGGCGCATGCGCTTGGCTGCCATGTCACCGGCATAGTCCAATTCCTTGGGGGCATATTCCCTAAGCGTGGCTAGATATCTTGCTTTTTGTTTGGTTTCTGCAAGTCGGGAATCTTTTTCGGTTACGGTCTCTTCTAAAAGCTTGACCGCTGCTTTCAACTCTTCGTTTTCTTGGCGGAGTTTCGGAACATTCTTTGACTGCTTCGCTTCGAGGTCTGCTTTAGCAACCCTTACAGCAGCATAGTCTTTCGCAACTGCCATGAGATACTCATAATCTTCAACAGGCAGTTTGACCACTTTGGCGCTGTCGAAAATTCCGGAACGTTCCGGCTGATTTTCCGCAGCGATTCTGTCCGTCGTCCGGATCACGGCGGAAACATCTTGCTTGGCAAGTGCCATGGAACGCTTGTAGTCATTGGTGTCAGTGTGCTCATTCTCACTCTCGACAACGCCACGCTCGATAGCAAAGCCCTTAGCTTGTAATACCTTGGGCAGTTCGTCTTGCAGTTCCTGTAGTGCCTTACGGTCTACGATTGTTTTGGCAGTGAGCTTTCCGTCCCTGATTGGAACGAAAGAAAAGTGCATGTGCGGGGTTGCTTCGTCCCTGTGTACTTTAGCGGAAATCACATTATCCTTCCCAAATTTTTCTGCAAGATACTCCGCAGCAGCGGAAAAGAAAACCTTTTGCTTTTCATCGGACATACCTTCGAAGAACTGGTGTCCTGCGGTTACCAAGACTCCTACCGCACGTACCGCATCCTTGCGTATTGCTCTCGTTCCGGTGTACTTAGCTTTGGTGATTGATTCGGCTGCCTTCGGGTAGTTAGTAGTGGGGTTGCCTTCGATACCGGTAATGGCATCGAAATTCGTTGAAGTCCGAGAGTAGTCAATATCCTTATTTTTGCTGTGCAACGATTTTCGGTCATTGTGAATTTCCATACCTTTCAAATCGTCAGCTTTAAACTTAGTAACGTGACATACCAGTAGTGCCAAAACAAACACCTACTTTCCTCTAAAACAAGTAACCGAGCGCGTGCAATAAACCCACTTTTTAGTGTTTATCGTGTAAGCAGCGCTCCCTTCCTTTAGAGTAAAGTATAGCTCATTATACTTTATGTTACAAGCCCATAAAGTTAATAAGCCCTGCGGGGCAAACATGAGCGTTGCTCATGGCTGCCGAATTTTCAGCAGCATTATTCACACCGTGCCCTTGTTGGCGATTATAGCAGCCTTTAAGGATTCACAAGTCAAGCGTGCCTTGCACCGCTTGCGGCTTGCGCTTGACTTGCGGATCCGGCTGCTTATCATCCCACAAGGGATGCGGTGTAAAAAAAGAAAACCCCTGCTTTCGCAGGGGGGCTGTTACAAGCATTGTTTTAACATGTCCGGATTGTTAATAGCCATGTCAAGCAATCTACCCATTATGCCAGTATAACCTTTGCCTAGGGATTTTGCCTTTTTCAAGGTAGCAGGGTTTACCCTTATAGTCAACAAAGGTTTTCTGCGGTCTACTCGTTGCTGTTTCGCAATCAAAGCCATTTGGCTAAGTTGCTCGTCAGTTAGTTCCGGACAATCCTCGTCAAAGGTGATAGGCATCTTGGAAGCTCGTTCAATTTCTTCTATTTCTTTCGGAGTAAGCGGTTCTTTCTCATAAATCATCTTGCTGATAGTCGTCATAATAAACACTCCTTTCTCTAGGTGTCGCTAAGCGTGCGGATATAATTCTAGTAGCATCTTTTCTGTCGGTATAGACAACGAACAGAACCTTGTGAACCAAGCCGAGAACGATGTAACGCTCCTCATCGGTACTGTGTTTCTCGTCATAAAATTCAATTCTGTTTTCGTCATCGAATACCCTAGAAGCGGTCGAAAAACTCAACCCATGCTTCTGTATGTTAATTCTCTCTTTGTCATCGTCCCATTCCATGGGGCGACCATTTATCAGTGTCCTCATAGAAAAAGTATAACAAATTGTGTAACAAAAAACAAGTGTTGCTGAGTGTTGTTGCTGAAAACATACAATATTTGCAAAAAATGCTATCGTAAAGCAGTTGATGATGTTTACGATAGTAAGCATTAGACGAGGAGCCGTTCTTGTGGTATCATAAATAAAGGTTGTAAATGAATTTTACGGTGGTGATAACATGTATTCAGCACAAGATTTAGCCGACAGATACGGAATAACGAAAGCCGGATTGATAGGTTTCGTGAAGTCTAACCTTTCCGAAATCAACAAAGGCAAGCTCAATGCCTATCAAACTGGAACGAAGAAAAACTGGGAGTTCACAGAAGAAGCGGTACGGATAATTGACAGGCTTCGCAATGTCGGGAGTTCCGTAATGGAACGTCCTGTTGAGAGCGAGGAACTGCTGCGGCTCCGGGAAGAAAACTCCAACCTTAAAACCACGCTGCTCATGACGAAGCAGGAAGTATTGAACCACAAAGACCGGATAATTGTACTGACGGAAACAGCAGCCACCAATGCAAGACTGTTGGGCGCTGCTGAAAGCGACTTAAAGGCAGCGGCAGCAGAGAAAGAAAGACAACGGGCTGAAATAGAAGCCTTAAAAGAAGAGTATACAGCTGTTAAAGCTGAAGCCGAAGCAATCAAAAAGGAACTATATAAAGTACAAGTTGCATTTACAGCAGAAAAGAACAAGAGCTTTTGGCAAAGGATTTTTGGATAAAAAAGACCGTAGCTTTCGCTACGGTCTTTTTGTTTTTAGCAAACAACATCGATGATTGGTTTAAGGTTGTTCCAAAAAGCATAAACAACAATTACTGGCAATAACATAAGAATCTCTCCTTTAAGAATCACAATTTATAACGCTCTTTTAATTTAACAACCATTGTTTTATACAATTCAACAGCTGCTTCGTGATTTCCAGAACGCACAAATTCACAAACTGGTTCTACGTAATTTTTCAACAAATCTTTTGCCAGAACCATTTTTTGTGTGTCGTGGGAAATATGTTTTGCAATAATCGGTCCTACGATATCGTATTCCGCAAGGATGTTACTATATGCTAAGTCATTTTTCATTGTTTGGTCCCTGAATTTTCTTAACGTTTGCAGTTGTTCACATTTGTCATCGAAGCCTAGACACTCTACAACTACAGTGGTTAAATAACAGCCGCTTCCTCCCTCTCGTTCTCTAAAGTTAGAACACACAGAGTCGTCAACTGGGTAGTAACAATTTCGGTAAGAACACCAGTATTCATTGCTTCTGCTTGGATGCTCATCGCTAGTATTCATATAAACGCATTGTCCACAACAAGTCAATTTATTTCCTCCTTTAGGTAAAAACCATGCGCATGCGCGCATATCTCCATATACAGACATACAACAATGACAACACCAACCGTCTTGGTCTCGATTGTTATATGCCACATCACAATTCTTTGGTTCAAAGAATTCGCATTCATAACAATACTCGTTGTACAAAACAATCACTCCTTGTCGATTAATTCGGAGTTATTTTCGCCGTATCTTTATTTTCAACAACTTTTTCATAGCAAGGACTCCTTTGTGATCTGACTACGATTAAACTACCAAAAGGCAAGTAAGTATTTTTAACAGAACAATTGCTCTGCTGTTGACATAATCATATAGCAATTTATAAAATTTGTCAATAGTTTATATTTTTATAATGTCTATTGACAAATTTATAAATGAATGATATTCTTACTGTAGAAGATATATTCTTCCTGTTTTACGGAGGTGCGGTTATGAAGAAATTCGCTTTTAAGAAGATACGGCGGCGGCGCTCTCGTGTACGCTTTCTAAACTGAAGGAAAGGAAAGGTTATACCAATATGTTTTCTACAATGTGTGCTATTGGCGGAGCTTGCTTGGGTTGGGTACTCGGCACTCTCGTATGGTTCTAATGTTTAATTTTGATAAGCTTTAAGGGGAAGAAATTATCTTTCCCTTAAAGCTTATAGTTATAAAAAGGGGTATTATTGTTATGATTAATAAAAAAGATTGCTTTAACAAAGACGAGGTTCTTCGGTATATTGATTACGTGCTAACGCAAGCAGAAATTTTGGATATTTACAAAACAAAATCTTTCGAAAAGAAAATCGGGTTTCTGAAAGATATGAAGACTAGAGTTGAGTCTCGTTTGTTGCCTTCTTTAAGAAAAGAAGATGGTTGGAGCTATCGTCTCGAGGCGACAATGAGCGGTATATATTTAAATTTAGTAGTTACTGATGAATTTGCAGCTACTCTTCCGAATGGTCGAAAAAGTGCTCCTGGTTTTCATATGATTGAAATGCGAAGCAAACACATTACTCTTTTGGAATTCGCTGCCCTAAATGAGATTAGCGAAGCGACTCTTAGGCAACAAATCAGACAAGGGTATTTTGTTTATGCCAAAAAGACCGGAACGTCATGGACTATTCCGGAAATGTCTCGTCCAATGAGGGATGACCAAATCAAACTGGGGCAATTCTATGTGTTCGAAGATATTGGCGCATTTATAGCTAGCGATTCAACACGAATTGACCTGTCGAAAAACGACAGGGTTCAAATTTTCCCGCTTGAACGAAATGAAAATAACAAAAAACGTTTTTTGATTAAAATTGAAACCTATGACTTAGATGCTAGAAAAGCAACAAATCAGCGTTCTTTTGAATTGGGGGTTAAAGATAAGTCAGCTTTCATATTGCACTTAATCAAAGCACCAGACACCCAATTTTGGAGCGATGATATAAGTATCTACTCTTTTTTGACCAACTAACAAAAACAAACGGCTCTCTGAACATGAGCCGTTTGTTTTTGAGGAAAGGTAAAAAACTCATTGATAAAGTAAGCCCCTTAAAAAAGAAAGGGGCTTACTTTATAATCTAAAATGTAAAAAAACCTATTGATAATATAACGCCCTAATGATACGATAGGGATATACTGGTTTTATAACTTTACTAGTAGATACTTTAGTTTTAGTGGCAACTAAGGACTAGGCAGGAAAGGGAATATTATTGCGAACTGACATGGAAGTCAACGGAAAGTACAGAGTTTACTCTGTACTTGGAGGTGACTTTAGCAAGCCGAAGGCGCGGTAGGGGTAAAGAAGCACTAACTAACGGATTTGTCAAGGG
>JAZQHA010000115.1:0-2535 GCA_045540315.1 Acutalibacteraceae bacterium
GTAACAACTTCTTCGGGCTTCCTACCAAGCACCGGGGTGAATAAACCTCCTCTTTCAGCCGGTTATACACCGGCTTTTTCTCGGTACTACAAAAAATCGAAAAATAGACTTGACAAACCACTCTTCATTACGCTATGAGAACCTCGTTCTCATCTGGGCAAAAAACATGAAGAAATGGCTTGTTCGTGTCAAAAGGAGGGCGACTGCTTAGAACGGGAGTCAGCTTTAATAGTCAAAGAAAGGGCACCAGCTTAAAATGAGAAAATATCTAAATCGAAAACACAGTAAGAGAAATTGCATATTGCTTTTCTCTTTTTTTCTCATTGTTACGTTTATTATCATATTTTTACAAGATCGGAGTCATGATGATATTCCCCCGTTATACGTAAAAAAAACTTTTTCAGAAGGCTGGTCTCTTACCGGTAAGACAAGTCATGTATATGGAATTGCAAATTCATACATTGATTTTCTAGAAAATGGTTGGATAGAAGAAAATATAGAAAATGGTAGAGAATTGCAACTCTCAGAATTTAAACTACTGTATGATAATTATTGCTCATTTTATGGATGTGTTGAATTGATGAATCTTAGTTTCCTTGAAAAGGAATCAGAAAATTATACGATAAGGGCTATAGTAAATAAGATTACCGGCGAATCATATATATGTGTATTTGGTCGTTAATTTTTCCATAGAGTGTAATTCTTTCAACAGAAAGCGCAGAGCGCTTAAAGTGCTCTGCGCCGTATATCTATGTTATTAATATTTTTTCTACCCAATTTAGGGAACGCTATTAACGTCCTAAGGCACCACTGAAGTTTTGCCAAACATTGGGAACCCACAACTCTTGATCAGGAACTTGAAACTGAGAAAAATCTATAATAGGAACGGGTATTTCTGACTGAGGAGGAGTACATGGTATTGATTTCTCACCCTCAATTTGCCATTCTCCCATTCTGACATATCGTTTCCAACATATAGGAGAGAAGAGCGCAGTCCATCCATCTTCATAAAAGTTTAAAGTTGCTCCTGTTTGTTCTGAGATGTATAACGTTGCTTTATATTTAGCTTTTGATGTTTCCAAAAGATATTGAACCTCAATTTTTTCAGCTTTTATTTCAAAATTACCTATTTTTGCATGCCTTTCCCATGAGGTTTGAGGAGAGTCTCCAAATCTTTTCATATCGTGTAATATGTCGACATCTTCTACTTCGAATGTTCTTTGGTAGTTATGGGTCCTAAAATTTTTTCAATTTTTTCCTCTATTCGATTTTTGATTGTTTCTTCAGATTGTTTCATTGTATTAGGGAAACGCTTTCTAAACCAATCTAAATAATCTACTTTTCCTTCATTTCCTTGTAAATTAAATAGATTAATTTGATCGAGCAAATCAGGCTCAGACAGGCCGAGAATATCAATTTTTGAAACGATTTTATTTAAAATATAAATATAATTATTGTAATAAATGTGGCCGTAAATTGGTTCTCTTCTTCCCCATCTTCCGTTCAGCGGGTTGTAATACCGCCAGTTGTAGTATACCAGTCCTGTTTCTTCATCATGGAACTCGCTACTCCACTGAATGGGTTGTTGCACATTGCCGGAGACGGTGACGAAGCCGTAGGGGCTGTAGGTATAGGCGGTTGTGACGTAGCCGGTGGTTCCGTAGAGTTCGCAGACGTTCTTCGTCAAATCCCAGCCATAGGTGTACCATGTGCCATCTTTCTGGATAGCGAGCGGACGAGTAGCTACAGGTTGTGACGGATCCCAAGTGATGAACCAGAGAGCGGGGTGAGTGTTACGGGTAAGATCCAAACATGCGATTTGCAAGTAGTCGCGGTAAATGTATCGCTGGTGAAGAGTAACTTCACCGTTGACCGTTACCTTCTTGTATGCACGGCGGCCCATCGAATCGTAGGCGCATTCGACCACGGTACTGGTGTCAGCGTTCGTGAAACTCACTGGGCGATTTTCAGCATTGTACAAAATATTCCAGATACCCGTTGAGGTCTTGATGAGCGTCTGGTTGCCGTCAGAATCGTACTGTGGCATGAATGTGACGCCACCGTTTTCCGAGATGGACGTGTACTGATTTAGGTTATTCGCTTCGTACATAGAGGTCATACCAGCTTCCTGCGCAAATTCTCTATTGCCGATGTTATCGTAAGCGTACTCATAGTCATTCCCGTTGACTGCGGCGCTCACCAGCTTATATGGCAGCAGCTATGCGCAATCTCTACACCCTTATCAATCACCACATCGGACAGGCTCCCAACGTGGAGCTGGTGAAGCATGGACATAAGACGCTCCTTATTCCCGAGGGGACGCCTGAATCCCAGCTTGGCCTCCTTATCAACAAGTTCACAAGGGGGTAAAAAGAAAACCTCCCAGAGCGGCCACTCGGGAGGTCTTTGGAAAAACATTATCAGAATCTTCGTTCCTGATGAAGCTATACTAGCATATTAGAGCGTTTTGTCAACTCTTTTTTGCATTTAACTCGTTCTGAAAAGCAGATAGCGCACGGCAGGTGGCCGCCCGCC
>JAZQHA010000116.1:0-3417 GCA_045540315.1 Acutalibacteraceae bacterium
GATTTTCCAGTAACCGATTTTCGTTGTTCTTGGGGCTCGAGCGCATTGCAAAAATATTACGCTAAACATCGTTCGCGACTTGTCCCGTGCGGTCACGCACCGATTTGCTCGGCCAAAATTTTGTTTCGAGAGGTGAGGGAAGAGGTGGATTTATCATTTTTTCCGAACTCAGCGGTAACTTTGCTCATCTCTGAGGCCAAAACTCTTAAATTCGAGTTTATCTGTTTAATTGCTTCTCTGTAAGCTTTTTCGCCTTCAAGCTTTATCGTTCCGCAGAATGTGTTTGAACCGGCCATTTTTCTCACCCCTCTCTAATTTGGTAACCACTCATCGGTGCTTGATAGCGCTTTTTTCTTAAATTGCACCTATAAGGAAAGGCGTGCATCGGCACGCCTTCATTATCTTTGCGTTAAATAATACTTTATAGCTTCGCCGATAAAGCTCGCGGAGCCCTTACCGAACTTGCTATCAAAGTGGTCAATCAACTTTGCGCAGTTGGCCTCATCGATGTCCTTTTCGCCTAAAGTGTTGCTAAATTCGGCGTTCATCGCATCAATGTCACACAACAGTGTAGTGCTTAAATCTTTTAGCATACCGGTTGTAGTTGTCTCATAGAAGCTTTCGTGTAGTTTTTGCAAATCATCTACCAGCTTTTGAATAACTTCATTTGAGGCGGATTTATCTTGGTTTTGGGTTATCTTCAAGTATATCTTGTCGCAGTTTTTCTTAAATTCAGAGAGGCTTTCCTTGTCGGCCTCTTTTTTCAGGGCATTTACATATCCGTCAACACTGCCGTAATAGTTGTAAATCAACTCAGGCTGAGTTTGGATTGCCTTCAAAGATTTTTCAATCATATCCTCTTTGCCACTAAATTTTTCTTTTATAAAATCCAAAAACTTAGCATCCGTGACGGTTTCAATGCTTTCTCTAAAGGCTGTTTCGATCGATTTCATTTCAAATTCTGTGAAGCTCATATAGTGCTCTCCCCTTAAGTTTTTTTCAATCAACGCCAAAATGTTATTAAGCCGGTCGCGCTTGAGCGTTATCAGCTTTTTATGTTTTTTCAGCATCGAGAGTCTATCAAAATTCGAGCTTTCCAAGATCGCCTTTATTTGCTTTAGCGGCACATCAAGTTCTCGAAAGAATAAAATTTGCTGCAGAGTTTCCAAGGCTTTATCGTTATAGAGCCTGTACCCGGACTCGGAAATTTCCGCTGGCTTCAATAGGCCAATTTGGTCGTAGTAGCGCAGCGCACGCGTGGTCATACCAGTCAAACTTGCAAGTTCATTTATCTTTCTCATGAGCGAACCCTCCTTTTGATATTTCCATTCTACAGGTTGACGTAACGTCAAAGTCAATACTAATTTTCAACTTTTTTGAAAAATAAGCGCTTGCCCCACTATTGCACCACCTTCAGCTGGATTGGTAACGCGACCACGCGCAAAAATTCACCGGAACGTGGTAATATCCGGTCTCGCGCTCAAACGTTTCCGGCCCATTATCAGTCCAAGTGAATTTGTTAGCCTTTAAAATTTTTTTCACTTCTTTCAAAACACCTTTGAAATTTCCCTTTGAGAAAATGTCAATCGTTCCATAAGCAATTTCGGTGTGATGTTCATCATCGAAAAAGTTCTCTGGTTGCTCTTGCCAAGTGTAATAAGTTAAATACGTATCAGCGTTTCCTGTATAGCTTAAAAATGCGATAGGAACGCGCTTTTTATTTACTTCAAAATCAGAAAACGCAGATTCTATTATCGGGTTTATGTTTATAAAATCACCCCCTTCTTTTCTTTAAGGAAGAAAAGAAGGCAAAAGAACCTCCAATTCGCACCCTTAAATTTAATATGTAATAAAATCACAGATGCCTGCGACGCAACTTTTAACATGATTTTTAGTGCTTTGATTTTTTGTCAAAGACCTTCTGCATAGCCACTCTAATGCTGCTTTCACAACTCTTTATCGCCGGTCTAACAAATGGCTGTGCTGACTGATTTTTCGTGCCAAACTCGAGCCAAATTCCTTTGTACCAGTTCAGCATTCCATTTTTATCTTTGCCGTAAAACTTCACTCGCCCAACTGCATCCCCAGCCCGATTGATAACGGGTTTCGAGCACTTCACAGACTTTGCCATGCTGCCGGTTCTAACATGCTTTTGCGCTGCTTTCTGGATTGACTTTTGCATAACTTCTTGGCCCGCTTTTACCATGTCTAAAGCCAAGTTTTCATCATCCAAACCCTGCGGAAAAATTTAACTACTGCTCGAGCTCTAAATTTTAATTTTTGTACTTTTGATTTACATCAACCGCGTGCATAAAAATTTCATTGAGAAGTAGCTAAGTGCGCGACTTGGCCAGTGCGGTCACGCACCATTAAAAAGCGCGTTTTTACCTTCGAAAAATCCACGTTTGAACGTAAAACTTCAGTACCACTGATATTTGTAATTTTCGCCCACGTCAGCAAAACAACAACCTCGGATTTTTTCTCAAAGCTATCGGAATCTTTGCTCGATTCAAATTTTATTACCGCAATTTTTTTATTGAAATTCCCTGGGTTAATCAACATAACTTATCCTCAAAGCAAATTGACCGAATGCATACCCAGAATCGCCTCAACCACGCGGTTTAAGTGGCGATTATCAACGTAAAAACATAAGCTACGAGTTCGACTCGCTTTCACAGCGTTATAAAAAGGTGATTTTGGGCAACGTAAACCCAAAGTATGGAGACACCCAACGCCAATACGCTAAACATCAAAAAGAAGAGACAACAACCGCTCTCAAGCAAGAGATAATTAACGCAACGCAGCTGATTACGGGCAATTCCGGTGGTTATGTTGCGCTACATCCGTCTGAAAAACCACAAGAAATTTTTATCATGGATACTCCGGATATGAACAGTGCGCAACGAGTTTGGCGCTGGAATTTATCTGGGCTTGGCTACAGTTCAACCGGAATAAATGGCCCGTTCGAGCTAGCAATGACGATGGATGGCGCGATTGTCGCTGACTTTATCACCGCTGGAACAATCAACGGAGCGCTTATAAAGGCAGGTTCTGTCGAGGCCGAAAGCCTTTCTCAAGAGTCCACGCAAAGCGTTACGGATGCAATAAATGACGTTGAAACCAATGTGACACAAGCGTTTCAGGCTGCTGACGGAAAACTTTCAAGCACAATTTCAGCGACATATTTAACCAAAAACTCAGCGTCAAGCACTTATGCAACAAAAACAGCTCTAACTCAGACTGCAAGCGAGATTAATACTGAAGTCTCTAGAGCGCATCGTCAATAAATTTTTAACCAAATAGCAATACACCTAATTTGAACTGCAGCAACAAATGAAGAAACGTTCTTAGCATAACGCGTAGCAATGCCCCGCCATTTCTTGAGATGCAAAAAAGCATTTTCGACGAGGTGACGTA
>JAZQHA010000117.1:0-3488 GCA_045540315.1 Acutalibacteraceae bacterium
TTTTATGTGTTCATCAGTAGCTGAGAACAATTTAGAAAAAGCGAGCTGGTCATCCTTAACGTGTTTCAGCTTGATACGCGTTTCTTCAGGTTGCCATTTATTTACGAGGAAATCCTCCCAGATACATTGCTTTAGAGTGGGGTCTTTCGGAGTGAGTATTCCCTTGTCTATAAGGTTATACATGGCAAGCAGAATCAACGATACTGTAGTAAGGCGTTGCTGCCCGTCAATCACGATGAAAGACACATACCGCCCGTCAGGCACATTGGCAGATACAATACTCCCAAAGAAGTGGCTCTTTCTGCCTGTCTTCGCTATTTTCACCAAATCAGCATAGAGTTGCCTACAGTTCTCTTCTTTCCAATCATAATTCCTTTGGTAGACAGGAATGATAAAGCGGGTATTCGAGTTCCCCATGTACCGAACAAACTGACATTCTGAACCTTTCATTGTCTATCCTATGCTAATTTTTTTTCTTGTATGTACTTATCCGTTATTTTGTAAGCTCGCTGTACTTCTCGAACAGGAATGCTACGCGCTCAGCATCATCCGCAAACTTGCGACCGTAGGCCTTCTCTACCGCAGCATCAAGCTTTCGATGGGCATCTACTAATTCATCAGGCATTGCGTTAGGGTCATACAAATCTGCTAATGTGCTATCTGGATAGAGAGCTCTCGCGTTGAGTACGCCCTGCGCCAATTCTGCAATTTTTTCTTGTTGCACGGCTGTTGCTTCAGGCCAAGGGTAATTGTTATATACGATTTTGTTGGAATACCTATAATCGCTCTTTAATCGACCACATACTGCTCTTGTCCATGCCATGTGCATGGTAGAGGTTAAGACACCAAAATGGTATAGGCTAGCCCCTGGTATCAGTTTCAGCAGATTACTGCATAAAGTTTTTTCATCTAAAAATCCCATGGGTATATATCGCCGTCTTTCAGCGGAAACTTCAGGAACTGCGATGTACGTCCCTTTTGGCATATTTTCCACATGGAAACGGCGAGGCTTGTCAGCAATGGCACGAGTTGGGGCGCTTTTACTTTCTTGCCGAAATTTACGCACGGCTTCGACTCGTTTCATTGCCTCGGGCATTTGTTTTAACTCTGAGGGAGAGCAGTTTCCTAACCATAAACAGTATCTAATCAGCCCGTTGATAAGCTCTTGGGAACCTAGCCATGGCATAAAATAGTCTTTGGACGCAGGCTCAAGGGCGATGAAAGCGTTTTTTTCTTCCGCTGTAAATAGATAATTGCCACCATCAATAGGCTTGTTTCCGATACCCATTTCAGGCACTGAGCAAAGAGGTCTGGTGCGGTTCTCAATAAATATGTCTGCCGCGTCTACTAGGTAACCATTTATATGACTAGCTTTAATTACCAAATCCTGCTCGTTGACGATTACTTTATGATTGCGCTCTTTGTTTCTACTGAAGCCTATAATAACGCAGTGTACAGCAGCATTACCGCGAGCTTCATTACTCCATTTGAAGGTTCTATAGGCAAAATTGATTGTACAAGACAACTCACACAAAATATGCTTCCAGAGAATAGCTACTGATTGCCCCTGTGCTATGGAGTTTGTCGAGACCAATGCCGTTTCTACAGAAGTACCTTCCATGTAGTCAGCTGCTTTTTTGTACCAAGCTGCTACAAAATCCAAATCTCCTGCATTTTTGACTTTGCTAAACACCTGCATCAAATCATCTTTTTGAGCAGTATTCATATAGCGAGCTCCAACAAACGGAGGATTTCCCAGAATGTAGCTCAGTTTTTCTTTTGGGATAACTGTCTCCCAATCAATTTGCAACGCGTTGCCACAAACGATAGTAGCGGAGGCTGTGAGTGGTATACGGGCAAAGGCTTCGCCGAAATAGTTGCCGACCTCGATATTCATCTGGTGGTCCATGAGCCACATGGCTACCTGAGCAATCTGTGCGGGGAACTCCTCAATTTCGATGCCGTAGAACTGATTGACGTTGACCAAGCAGACGTCGTTGGCTGAAAGCATCCATCCGGTACCAGAGGCCTCCAGTTTCTCGCGTTCTGCAATTACGGACAGCTCCAAGCGGCGCAGCTCGCGGTATGCCACCACTAAGAAGTTACCGCAACCACAAGCGGGGTCGAGGAAATAGAGCTCGGTGAGCTTCTTATGGAACGCCTGCAAACGGGCTGCTTTACGGTTGGACTTATCATGCTGAATGCTCTCGAATTCTTCCCTCAGAGCATCCATGAATAGAGGGTTAATCAGCTTGAGAATGTTGCGTTCGCTGGTGTAGTGGGCACCAAGAGCGCGTCGTTCCTCTGCATTCATCACGCTTTGGAACATCGAGCCGAAGATAGCCGGGGAGATACGGCTCCAGTCCAGGGCGCAGCAATCCAACAGCACCTGACGCATATCGGTATCGAATGCTGGCATGGGCAGGAACTCAGCAAACAAACCGCCATTCACATACGGGAACTCCTTAATGATAGCATCGCGGGTACAGAGGCGCATCTTCTCCGGCGTATTGAGAACTTGGAACAGCTCTGCCAGTCGAGCCGCAAGATCTCGGCCATCCTCAAAGGTGCAGTCCATGATAAAGGTTCGGAATGTATCCTTGCGGAAGATTCCGGTATCGTCAGCAAACAGACAGAAAAGGAGGCGCACCAGATATACCTCCAGCGGATGTCCGATGTAGCCAATAGCCTTGAGGCTATCATGCAGCTTACCCAGTAGCTCAGCGGCCTGAACATTAACCGGGTCTTCTTCCTGATACTCGCGCTGCTCGTACCCGGCGAGATAGTGGAACAGGTGAATGTATTGGGGCAGTTCGGAAAGAGAGAATGTGGTAAGCAGTCCGTCCTTGCTGAGGTCGTAGAAATGCCAGTTCTCAAAGTCACAAACAAGAATAGCCTTAGGGAACTCATGGTGAGCCAGAGACTCTGCATAACGCTTGGCCTGTTCGTAAGCCTTGGACAAATCCTTTCCTCGGGATTTCATCTCAATGAGAATGTGACCTTTCCAGAACAGGTCGATATAGCCGCTACCGCCATCGGCACACTTCACCTTGTGTTCGAAAATAGCCACGCGCTTACGGCTCACTCCCAGAACGTGGAAGAAATCTATCAGGAACGATTGAGCCTCTGCCTCCTCTCGCTCGGTATCTTTCCAATCGCCCGCAAACTTAGCGGCGCGAGCGCTTATTTCGTTCTGACTGAGTGTAACTGCCATGTTCTATATTCTACCAAAAACAAAAGACCTATGCAAGCGAATCGGCCTATTACTGCAGGGCAAACGCATTGGCAAATATGACGCTTCATAATGTCATAATGCAGGCTGTATATATCAATAATAATAAACATGGCCAACATGACATATTTTAATATCAACAACTCCTATATATACATATATAAAGCTTCCTTTGTTTGTTATTATATAGTATAATACACGCATGCGTAATCTTATTAAATACATGTCGCAAGTAAATGATTTCAGAGATGGTTTT
>JAZQHA010000118.1:0-1944 GCA_045540315.1 Acutalibacteraceae bacterium
GGGGGAGTAAAATCCCCCTTGTGCGAGAAAGGAGAAAGCAAAATGAAAATTAAAAATGTGATTGATTTTTATTATAATCAATATGAAAAGTTAAATTTCAAGATTGAAATGGCGGGCGGTATTTCTGGTCGCAATGCTGTTTATACCAAAGAAGAAGTCCTCAACTTCTTAGATGGTTTTCTCGACGAAGAAGTTATTCTTTGCTCTTTCCAAACTCACTCTTATAATTATGCCACTAAGGAGAGTAGACTTTTGGACTTCCCGCATCTTTTTATTCTTTATCAATAAAAAAAGAGGGTGAAAACCCTCTTTTTTTTCATTTTCAAGTTTCATATGGCGAAACATTTTTGGCCGGCCGCCCACGCACGCTGCGGCCGGAATTTCGCACTTTAATGTGTTAAAGCAATTTTTTATGTTGAAAGTTCGTTAAAAATTTAACATAAGGAAATTCCCAAAATTTTCCACTTCACCACGCTAAAGTGCTAACACACTACCATAAAATTTTTTTTATTTTTTTTCGGAAAACCTATTGACAAGCCCGGGCGGATGTGCTATAATGACAGTACAATCAGAAAGGAGATAACCTCAATGAACGCTATGACACTTAACAGCTCTATGCCCCGTATGTATAAGAACTTCGGACAGCACGCCGAACAATGGATGGCATACACCCTCACGGGCGAAATTCGCAAGCATGACAACGGCGTCAGATATGACTGCGAGAGCGACATTCCGGAATATCATATGAGCGTCAAGTCGGCACGCTTTTCCCTTATGAGTAGTTGTTGCTGTGTGGCTCAGACTTTCGAGGGTATCATTGCCGAGTATATGGCTAACACGGTTAGCAAGTGCGTAGCTTATGTTTCTGCTACGGGCAAGGCTTACATTATGAATATGGTTGAGTTTGAGGCTTTCCTGTATCGTTTCTGTAAGCTGACAAAAGACAGCCAAAAGTCTGGTGGTCGCTATAAAGTCCGTATGCAGGAAGAAACGGGCAAAGTCATCCGTTGGTTGGAGGAGCGGGTGGGCTGAAAAAAGCCCACCCCTATATGAAAAGTTTCTATTGACTTTTTAAATCATATATGCTATATTGTATATAGAAATTGAAAGGAGATATAACCATGGACTTTTTTGAGTGTGTTGCTAACGGCAAGCCTTTTCAGGTAGTTGCCCATTCTGACAACCTCGACAGCTATTTCTTTGTCAAGTCTTATGCCGAGGCTCTGCCGATTTTTGAACGGCTGATTGATAGCGAAGTATATGACAGCGTATATATCGCAAGTTCGCTCACTGGTGAGCTTTATGCTCACTACAACAAGGAATCTAACGAATATGGCACTAAAATCACTTTTTGGTTTGCCAATTGAAATTTGAGGGGGAAATGAAAATGAAAAAGCGTATTTCTCTGAACGAATGGTTATATATCGGCAAGTATCACCCCGCCGCAAAGTGGGTTCGTCCTTTATGTTCTCACTTCCTTGTAAAAACTGAAAAGGGTTTCCGCAGAGATTGCTATATCAATCTATTCATCTATATCCTTTTGGTTATTCCTGTACACATCATCAAGACTTTCTGCTATATGTGGGATGGCGGACTGAAAGAGTTTGAATTTGAAGGTCGTTTTATTAACTCTGATGACTTTTGGGAAAAAGGTCTAAATCAAGAGGCATTTTTGAAAGCAAAAGAGGTTTGGGAAAAGGGTTGAAAAACCCTTTTTCTTTTTTAGCCGCGCGCCCACGACCCAGGCGCGCGGAATTTCCATTGTACCACATCCCCAGCAATTTTTCAATTGACAAATCATACAAACTTCCGACCGGAAAATCTCCCATAATTGTGCATTATTACCTATTGACTTTTGGCAGGGGTAGTGCTATACTATAATCACAGGGGAGAGGTAAGGCAGTCCCCAACGGGAAAGACCCACGAGAGTCAGTAAGTCCTTAT
>JAZQHA010000119.1:0-2565 GCA_045540315.1 Acutalibacteraceae bacterium
CGCTTGTAAAAGTGGTTGCAAAGCATCTGCACTACGACTATCTGGATTTGCAAAGGCAACTTCAAGAGCATCGATTGCAGCCCGCGCGTCGCCAAGCCTCTCTTCTCCTAGTCCCAGCGCTTTTGCGATATTATACACGAGTTTTAAGGAATTAATCTGCCCAGACTTCAACTGATGATTTTCGCTAACGTACATAAGATAATAAAAACCGTCTTCATTCTTACCTACTGTCTTACCAGTAGGAGAGTTCATGTTACCAATCGCATATTCCCATAAAGTTCGCGTAATTATATCCGTCGCGTCCGCACCAACTCGGCGTTGATGATAGAAAAATAATTGTATCCTGTCTTTCAAGGGCAAGAACTCAAACGAATCGTGGCCATCTACTGCAGCTTTTAAGGCTGCAAGCTGCTCGTCTAACCTAGCCTTCTCTTCGGGTATAAACGTACCATCATCATTGAGCAAACCATCAAAGAAGATGTTCCAGTTGCTGTCGACAGCGTAGCCTAACAGATTTACAACATGGCGAACTGCTGTCTCCGCACAGTCCTGGAAAGTGTCGTCTAGAAAAGTTACGTTCCCGTCTTCCTCTGGAATTATTTGGTATGTAGAGCTATTTCCCTGAGTCCGGTTACTATACGGCGTCAGCCGCGGCCGTACTATCTTTTTCAATAATTTCAAGGTATTGCTTATTCTCTCTGCAGATTGTCTTATTTGCTCCATATTTCCCTGTGTTGGTGGGCATTTAATCAATCTGCTTGCCTCCTCATAGAACGTCTCAAGATCTTTCTGCGAATTAAAGTGCTGTATGAAAAAGAGCATAAGTATTTTTTCTGTAAAATATTTCGGCGCAAATTTATCCGGCGCAGCATCATCATACTCTTTACCGCCGTATTCCTGGTTTTCTTTTGCAAAAAACGCACTGTTTAATAGGTGTAGCATGGTGTTTGCTGCACGCAAATTGGACATTGAACTATATGCCGTTCCGGTCGCCCCTGAAAACATCCCAACGAAATTCTCATTGAAAAACTGATTTAACAATGAGCGATTTATTAAATTACTATATTCAGTGTACCACGTTGTAAGCCGGCTACTTTTTTCATCAAAAGACTGCAAAATTTCGTCATCTTCGTCCATTGGTAATGCAAAACCGCATTTTTTGACATTATCAAAAACAAACTTAATATGTTTTGCATCCTTGCTAGACCAATACCGGGGCGAGTGTGGAATGCCAAAAAGGCTAGCTTTCACATTACCAGCATCTAAATGGCATCTTTGTAATAATTGATCAAAAGCTTCAATATCATCTGCCTCTGCTATCATTTTTTGTACAGCTGAACAACATTTCGTTAAAGCTCCCTCTATCGCTGACACCCTGTCGTTATCAACTATTTTTATCGAAAAATCATTTTGTTTGATTAGCTCTTCTGAAATACTTAATAAATTTTGAATCTTTTCCAATAATTGATCTTTGCTAGTTGTCTCCATCCTATATTGGTAAAACATAGCCGCGATTTGCGCCATTAGCTCTGGTGTCGGATTACAGTCACGCACAAGCGCAGACACACCCGGCGCCCCTCCGCCAATTCCCAGCTCACCAGCTGAGCTGGGAAACAAAATTCTCGTATATTCCCCAAAACCAGGACCGCCATCTTCATTGTACTTCCAATGATAGTATTTTTCTCCATCATTTTTCACTAGAGTCGGGCAGTTTGTAGGATTAAAGAACCTGAAATTTTGCGGAACCTCAGTCATCGATAAAGCCAAAGCTTCAGCGGCATTCCAAGCATTCAACATGTATGCATAATCAGTTTGCATACGTGCAGCAGCACGTCGGTCTTGAGCCACGGTTGTTCGTGCTACCTGCTCTTCAGCGGCAGCAACCTGCTCCTCGGTTGCTGCAACCACCATCTCCCTAGTTTGCTCAAAATCAGGTATAGAGGTATCTGCAGCCGCTTCCTCACTGCTAGCATCACGATTCACCTTGGCAAAAACATCCTTCACATAATCCTCAGTTACAGCCGAATCATCTGGCAAAGTATTCCTTAGTTTCTCAAGTGAAGCGTTTATGATATCTTTTTTGTCTTCTGGAGCCATATTTACAATCAATTCAATTGCATCATTTTTTTGCTCCTCAGTTGTGTTTTGCACTGAGATTATCTTCAGCAACTCTGGTATACTCTGGTGCTGCGGAAGCTCTTCTTCCAATGCTGCGTAAGTTCCCTCCATAACCAGCCTCTCCGTTGCGCTCTCGACAGCTGCCTTGGGAATAACAGCATCAGCTTGCAAAGATGATGTTGAACCAAAGCCAAGAATCGCCAACGAGAAAAGGCCTCCGGACAAAAGTGCGGATTTCCAAGAAATACCACCACTTACATTGAGTAATTCTTCACTCGAAAGTTTTTGAACTGCGTTTTTTTCGTACGCGAGCAACTCTTCTTCAGAAAAATCGTAGCCTCTTTCCCTAGAAAGCGGAATTATTTCTTCTCGAATAACTTTGCTCAAATTTTCCTCATTTGAAATATCACGAATTTTTTTCGCCAAATTTTCACCAATTACTTTTTC
>JAZQHA010000120.1:0-1751 GCA_045540315.1 Acutalibacteraceae bacterium
CGGATCCCTGAAATGCACATGCATATCTATTAGTCCAGGAAAGACAAAGCATCCGCTAGCGTCAATAACCTCATCAGACGAAACGGGAACAATACCAGCCATCACAGCTGAAATCTTGTCCCCGTCGATTTTGATGTCACAGATGGCATCAGTACCTGTAGGTGGGTTTAAAACCCTACCGTTTTTGATAATTAAGCTCATAACAAATCCTCTCTAAATACATTTATTTATATGAAGAACGACTAGTTTCCTAGTCGTTCTTTCACAATCCCGCTGCTTTCGCCATGAATTTCTCATTATTAATAATATATCTCTCATGAGTGCCCATACCAATAAGGCCATTCTCATCAGAACACATAACCTCAAATGTAAGCTTGCGTCCATCAATCTCAAGCAATGTAGCCTCACAGAGAATAGTAGCGCCAATAGCACTAGGGGCAACATGACTAATATTAACTCTACTTCCAACAGAGCCAAGGCCCTCCTCAAGCTCAGGTTGAATCATCTTCCAACAACACTCCTCCATAAGAGAAACCATCGCTGGTGTAGCAAAAACCTCCAATGCACCACTACAAAAAGCCTTTGCAGTATTATCAAGCGTAACCACTGTCTCTGCGGTACTCTTCATTCCAACCTCTAACATACGTGCCCTCCTCTACTGGACCATATCCGTCCTTAAACTTTCAAAATTATATCATATAAATATGATAAATATTAGTGCTTTTTACATTTATTCTCCCAGCCCCGTCATTTTTTTACTGCCTCCCCACCAACCACGCTTTTTAATTGCGCCCCGCAATATCCCCCGGTACCACCATGGGTAGCTCACAATCACGTGCAAGATTACCAGATTGTCTTAGTGTCATAGGGGGAGCATCAAGTGCGTGTCCTTTTATTGGTTTTGCACCTCGAAGAGGATGTGTACTAACCTCACAGACACGTAGAGCCTACAAAAATAACCTTTCTCAGCACTCTCAGTATAATTGCCTTCATTCTTCCGTTTGCCAAGTGTCGCTACGAATTGAATTTTGTGTGGGTAAGCAGCGCAAAACATTCACGTCCATGTTCAGCGTTTTGCTCTCCTCGCCATCCGTGGCTCGTCGTGCTTACCCACATCAAAATTTAATCCTGCGATACTAGGCGCACTTTTAAATCAGGCAATTATTACTGAGAGTGACTGAGAAAGTTATTTTTTCGAAAGGTTGAGTGTGTCTGTGAGAAGTACACATCCTCGGCAGAGGTGCAAAGAATATAAAGAACACGCACAATAAAAGATGCGACACGTGACACCAGAAAATCTTAGCCGAAGGCAGCGTGCATAAGTGTTGTGACATTGTGAGAGGGCATTCCGGCGTAATTTTAGAGTTTCTGGTGGTGTGAAGTGCAAGGACGGCGAAAAAAAGGCTAGCCGGATGGGCTAGCCTAGGATGAACTGGTAGTTCTGGTTGAATTCTTCGTTTGCTTTGAGAATGTTGCCGTGTTCGCGCTCCTCGAGGATTTGGTTGAAGCCTACGCGGTCGCAGCGGCCACACCATGGTTCAATACATACGAATGGCGCATGCTTTCCGACTGGGGACCATACTCCAAATAGTGGGGTTGGGCAGGTTACTGTGATTACGTTTTGGCCGGCCGGGTTGACGAGTGTAACTGCGTCAGCCTGTTCATTCTCAATGATGAGGGCATCCTTTGAGAAGAGCTCGTCAGACATTTTGAGAGTGCCGTCTGTGAGGCTGTGAATTTCTGTTTCGTCT